>JBFRWK010000235.1:0-24455 GCA_051439545.1 Xenococcaceae cyanobacterium
AAGGTTTTTCTTTTTATCTCAGAAATCATCCCAACATGAAGATACTTAAAGTTCTCAAAGCTTCTTACTTGGCGGAAATAGGTTTTGATAAAGTTGACAGTACGAATCCACAAATTGTACTGTTGGCAGGGCAGGACGTGGCTTAACCATTAATCTGTCTAACTTTTAGGACTTACTGGTTAATTTTACCTCGCCAAAAGTGACAGAAGAGAGTTAAGTAGAAGTTGCAAGTAATTTTTGATTAAGGATCTTTTTGATAGCTGCAAATAATTCTCGATCGTTATGAGGCTTAGTTAAATAGGCAGTTGCTCCTAATTCTAAAGCTAATTGACGATGTTTATCACTATCTCTAGAAGTCAGCATAATTACAGGTATTTTAGAAAAATCTGGATGTTGATTAACCGCTTTCAAGAATTGAAAACCATTCATATAAGGCATTTCTAGATCGCAAACTATCAAATCAACATTTTTTTCTTTATGTAATTGTTCTAAAGCTTTTAATCCATTTTCGGCTTTAAGTACTCGATTGCTTATTTTTTCTAAAGACATCGAAATACTGTGTCTCAGACTAGAGGAATCATCTACCAGTAATAAAGTCTTAGCAATTTTATCTGAAGTTGGTGGTAATTTTTGCTGTGCTTGATTCTCTTGAGTAGAGGGTAATGCAGGTTGAGCATAATTAGTTAAATAGGCTTGCTGACTACCATAGCTTGTTTTCTCTTGAAAAGCCTTTACTAAAGCAACCCCATCAACAACTAGAGTCAGACGGCTATCACGTAAAATACTACAGCCATAGACATAGTTGGGAGGTGCGATCGCACTGCCTAGAGGTCTAATTACTAACTCTTGTTCTCCCAAAATTTGTTCCACTTCTAAGCCAATTAATCCTCCCTGACGACGCAGTAGCAAAACAGGACGAGCCAGATTAAGCTCGGCAAATGTAGGATTAGTAAATGGCGTACGAGGATACTCCATCAAATTCCCTAACTCTCTTATAGGAATTACTTGATTTCCTGTTTCTGTTTTTAAGTGCAATACTTTCTGATTATCTATTTCCTTAATTTGCTCTGGAGTAGGTAAAATAATTCTTTCGATCGCATCGATTAGTAAAGCATAAGTTATCCCTTTAGCTTGAATCAACATTAATTTGGCGATGGTCAATGTCAGGGGTATTTGTAGAGAGAAAATTGTTCCCCGACCAGGAACAGATTCAATTGAGATAGTTCCTTTTAATTCTTCGATTTGAGTGCGGACAACATCTAACCCTACACCCCTACCAGATAATTCGCTTACTCCAGAAGCGGTAGAGAAACCAGGCTCAAATAATAACTCTAATAATTGGGTAGGAGAAACATAATTAGCTTGTTCGGCGGTAATCAGATTTTGCTTTACACCACGCTCTTTAACTTTTTCGAGATTAATTCCGTTGCCATCATCTCGCACTTCAATTATAGTTTTACTACCTTGATAGTAAGCTCTAAGTTCGATTTTAGCTACTTCTGGTTTACCAGATTTAATCCGCTGTTCGGGAGATTCCACACCATGATCGAAAGCATTACGAACTAGATGGAGAAGAGGATTATATAATTTTTCTTCAATTGTTTTATCAATTAAAATATGACTACCAGTAATGATTAACTCTACAGGTTTTTCATAACTATTAGCCAATTGTTGTAACATCGGCGAAAATCGATTAAAAATTCTGCCAATAGGAGACATTCTTGTATCAATTAATTCGTCTCTCATATTGAGTAACATACGCTGTTGTTTTTGAGTACTTCTCCGCGATTGTTTATTGATAATTTTAATTTTTTCACCAATTTGACTCAATTCAATATTGCTATCACTAGCTAGTTTTAATAGTTGATTTAGTTTACTATTATTTTCTAAGGTATTTATAGATTCAAGATTGATAGGAGATAAGGCATTATTTTTTGAAGCAGAAGGATATTTATTCGTAATTTCTTGTAATTTTTCTGGCAGTTCTTGGAATATTTTTTGTTGTTGTGGAGACAAACAAATTTCATCAACTAAGTCAATAATTTGATTGATAATTTGCTCATTTAACTTAATTTTACTGGTTAGTTCTTGGACATAGTTATAAACCTGGTCATCCTTTAAGACATTCTGATTTTGCTGAATTAAGATTTCTCCAACTAAATCATTTAAATTTTCTAAGGATTCTAAATTAACTCTAACAGTCTGATTAATAGGTGCTTTAGATGATGATTTAGGTGGCGATTTTGGAGAAGAGGAAGGAGCAGAAATTTGTGATTTTTGAACTGGAGTTGGAACCTCAGAAACTATTTCAGAATCTACTACAGAGTTTTGCTTTTCGTCATTAATTTCTTCACCCCAAATCTGTTCGACATTTTGAGATAAGTCCTCGTTTTCTGTGACAACAGAATCTGGTTCAGCATCTAATGATTCACTCTCACCCCAAATTGCCGATACTAATTCTGTAGAAGTATCTTGCTCATTGTCAGGAGAATCGACTTCTGGAGATACATCAAATATTTCATTTGATTCAACAATAATTTCAGTTAATTCTGTAGTAGAATCGACTTCTTCATTGCTAGGAATAAAATCCGAATCATCAGCAAAAAATGCCTCTACATCTCGATCGAATAAATTAGCCGAATCGGTATTTTCTGCGTCACTTCCCGAATCTTCGATCTGAATATCGACTGAATTACCATCAATCTCGACAGTATCTATTTCTACCGATAAACCTGCTAATTGAGATAATTCAGGCAATGGCTCTCCACCACGCTCTCGATCGCCATCCTTGACTGCTGCTTGTGCTGCTTGGAGATTGGCGATCGCCAGTTTAGCAATTTCAATTTCTTGTTCGGGATGCAGTTCGAGTGCTTTTAAGATAGTTTGAGCAATTTTCCCCAAACCTGGTAAATTAATCGACTCTGCCAATCCCACAAATATTTCTGCTTGAGAACGTAAAACTTCACCCACAGCATTACTATCTGGAGCGTCTATAGCAGCAGAGAGTTCCTGTATTCTTTCAGGAATTACAGATTCAAATAATGATTCGACAATATCTAAACCCAATTCTTCAGAAGTGGGAAAAGCATCTTGTCCCGTCAAATAATCGCCTAATTTACTTTGTAGTTCGGCAAAAACCGTTGCGGAACGATTTAATACTTCTTCATGATCGATAGTAATTTGACTAAATTCTGCTGTCAAAGGGTCTCGCAAACATTCATAAATTGCGTATAGTAGTTTTTTTGTTTCTCTATCGATCTCTAGTTCTGGATTATAAAGAGCCTTAAATACGTCTTCGATATGGTGAGCAACAGTTTTAATTGTTTCTAAACCTACATTAGCAGCACCACCCTTAAGAGTGTGAGTTGCCCGCATCAAATTATTAACTCTTAAACCTCTTTCTTTCCGGTCTAGAGAAGGATCGTTAATAGCAAATAATTCTTGTTCGATGGTTTCTAGAAGATCGGGAGCTTCTTCTAGAAAATAATGATAAGCTCGATCGCGAATAACAGGGTCAGTAATCATAAATAGTAGAAGTCAAAGATTCGATTGTAAGCGCAAATGGCTGTTCGCCTTTACACGATTAAGTTGTAGAGGCGAACAACCGTTTATCCAAAATAGCTATTTAACTTTGAACTGAGCGACACTAGATTGTAAATTTTGTGCTAGTTCTTGTAATTCTTGAAACGAAGCAGAGATTGTTTGAGAACCCGCAGAAGTTTCGTTGGCAATCTCAGCTACTTGTCCCATTACCTCAGTTACGGATTCAGCTTGTTCGGTTTGAGCATTAGCTGCACTAGTAATATCTCGAACTAATTGCCGAATCTCGGCAGTAGAGGTAACGATCGCATTTAAACTCTCGCGGGTTTGATTGACTAGATCGGTTCCTTGAGATACTTGAGCAATCCCCGTATCCATAGCCATAGCTACTTCCTGGGTTTCTTCTTGAATCTCCCGTACCAGTTGTTCGATTTCGGTAGTTGCTTCCGATGACTGTAGCGACAAGTTACGAACTTCATCTGCTACAACAGCAAAGCCTTTACCGTATTCTCCTGCACGAGTCGCTTCTAGAGCAGCATTGAGAGCTAGTAAATTAGTTTGAGTCGCAAAAGAGCCAATCAAGTTAACTACTCTCGAAATTTTCTGGGAAGAATCACTCAAACGTTTGACCCGCTTAACCGCATCAGCAACAGTTTGGCGAATACCCAAAATACTATCAACGGTTTCATTCATAGCGCGATCGCCTTCTTGAACCGTACGATCTGCTTTTTCGATAGCAGATTCTACTTGTCGAGCATTTTTGGTAGTTGTGGCAGAAGCATCACTCATAGCCTGAATTTGGGTTAAAGCCTGTCGCACCTCTTGCATCTGCTGTTGGGATTTATGAGATAAGCCTTGTACCGCAATACCGCTAGTTCCTGTAGTTTCTGCTACCTGACCTACTGCCGACTGTACTTGCAGTACAATCTCTTTGAGAGAATCGAGAGTAGTGTTGTAAGCACCTGCAATTGTCCCAATTTCATTTTCGGTGACAGTAGCTCTAACAGTTAAGTCTCCACTAAAAGCAGGTCTAACAGTCCGCAACATATCTACAGCTTGTTTTTGTAGCTCTTCTTTGGCAGCACGTTCGCGCTGAATTGTTGTTTCTAATTCTTCTGTTTGAACTTTAATCTTTTCTAGATAGGAAGCTTGTTGAATAGCTACAGCTAGCTGGCTGGCAATTTGTGTCATCAGTTGTGCTTCAGACTGTTGCCAAGCGCGAGTATCAGAGTTTTGATAAGCTCCTAAAAGTCCCCAAAGTTTGTTTTCTTGGAAAATTGGTGCAATTAAATAAGCTCTAGCTTGGTATTTTTCGAGAGACTCAATGTAACAATCAGGGAAATCTTGGGTATAAATATCATCTACGATCGTCACTTTTTGCCCTCTCATGTAACGTCCACCTTGAGTTTGTTGCAGATAGGTATCAACCTCAGCAATATCCCCTGCCGACCATTTTCTGAGAATACAACGTTCACTACTGGTACGATCGCCACTAAGTACTTCATCGTTAATCTGTTCTTTGAGTAAAGAAACCCACCCACTATCGACGGATTCGGCAACTACTTGTCCGCTCCAATCGGGGTTAAATTGATAAATAACTGTACGATCGGTTTTTAGTACTTTACGAACTTCTTTGGTGGTCACTTTAAAGATGGTGTCCACATCTTGAGATTCGGCAATTTTGTTAATGATGGTTGTCGTGGCTTGTGCTTGCTGTACGGCGAGAGCTTGTTCTTTTGCTTGTTTTTGCAATTTTTCCACATAGGCAGCTTGTTGTAAAGCTATACCCAATTGATTAGCAATTTGTACCATTTGGTCGGTTTCCGACTGTTGCCAATTGCGCGTACCAGAGTTTTGATATATTCCTAACAAGCCCCAAAGTTTATCATCTTGGAAAATAGGGGTAATGATGTAGGCTCTAGCTTGATACTTTTCTAGGGAGGCGATATAACAGTCAGGAAATTTCATCTTATAAATGTCATCTACTGCGGTAAATTTTTCGCCTTTAGTATACTTGCCTCCTTTGTTGCGCTGGAGATAAGTATCGGTATCGGTAATATCATCTACTGACCATTTTCTCAGAACACATCGATCGCTTTGGGTGCGATTACCACTGAGCATTTTATCTTTGTCTTGCTCGACTAACAGAGATACCCAATCCCCGTCAACAGATTCGGCAACTACTTGTCCAGACCAATCTTCGTTAAATTCATAGACAACTGCACGATCTGCTTTAATCGCTTTACGTAATTCTTGAGTTGCTACAGTAAAAATTTCGTCAATATCAGAAGCTTTACGAATCTTTTCAATGATTCTGTTACTAGCTTTTTCTTGCTCTGCTTGCTTTTGTAAGCGATCCATATAGTTAATCTGTTGCAGGGCAATACCTAACTGGAGACCGAGTTGTCGGAGAGTATCTACCTCATAGCTTTGCCAACGGCGTGCGCCTGTATTTTGGTAACAGCCAATCAAACCCCAAAGTTTTTTACTGCCAAACATATTACTGTCGGCAATAAAGATAGGTGCGAGAACATAGGCTCTTGCTTCCATTTGTTCTAGCAATTCGATATGGCATTCTTTATGTCCGGCTAGATAGATATCTTCGACACTAAAAGTTTCACCATTTTTGTAACGTCCTCCTTTAGTATTTTGGAGAAAAGTATCCTCAATGAAAGGAATTATTTCTAGCAGATTTGACCATCCAGGAGCAGCAGACTCGGCGATAAAATTACCACTCCAGTCTTCATTGAAACGATATACCACTACGCGATCGACATCTAATATTTTTCGACCTTCAGTGGTAGTAATTTGTAGTACAGCTTGTTTGTCTTTAGCCAAACGCACTTTTTCCAAAACTTTACTCAGACTTTTTTCTCTTTGAAAAGCCTGTTCCATTTGTTGGTTCTTGAATTGTGAATTACGCCAATAAGCTGTTTGCTGAAGCGGAGCGATAAAGCGAGAAGCAAATTCTTGTAACTGTTTAACTTCAGACTGTTGCCAGTTACGAGGCCCTGAATTTTGGTAAACTCCTAACAGTCCGAGAAGTTGATTATTACTGTGAATCGGTACGACAATGTAGGCTCTGGCTTCCATCTTCTCAAAAGGTTCGACTACTGCACCAGCTAAGCCTTTAGTACGAATGTCATTAGCTATATAGTAAGGTTCAAACTCTCCGCCTTTAAAATAAAAATCTTTATCTAGTACCGAACCCATAGTACTCCAACCAGCACCATAGGATTCAGCTAATACCTCACCACTCCAGTCTGGATTAAAGCCAAACACGACTGTGCGGTCTAGTTTCATCAACTGGCGAATTTTATTCAGCCAATTTTCCATTGACTGCCGAGCTTCTCGATCGATAGCATTAAAAAAATTTTGCTGGCTAGTTTGTTCGGGTTTATTAGCTTGGAATTGAGAATGACGGATTAAGTTTTTTTGTTGTAGTGGAAAGCTAAACTTATCTGCATACTGGTGCATTAGTTTTACTTCCGAATCCTGCCAATTGCGGGTACTAGAGTTTTGATAAGCAGCTAGGATTCCAATTAACTTTTGGTTATGCAATACGGGAATAGCGATATAAGCCTTTGCTTCTAAAGCTTCTAAAGCTTCAATTAAACAGTCAGCAAAGCCTTGAGCATAAATATCATTGACAACGTATTCGGATTTACAATTTTCTGTAGCTAAAAAACAATCGTTATCAAAGGAAGAGGTTGCTTTTTGCCATGAAGAATCTATCGACTCAGCTAATACTTCTCCACTACCATCAGCATTAAAACCATAAATTAACACCCGATCCGCCTTTAATAATTGGCGAATCTCTTGCAGCATTTTAGCCATCGACTGCTGCATTTGGCGATCGATGATGGTGATAAAATCTTCTTGTTTTCCTGACTGAATCCGAGGAAGCGGTGGTTGGAGTACGCGAGTTAATTCTATACTCAATTGATAGAGTAAGTTAATTTCTTCTTCTTGCCATTGACGAGATTCACTACATTGCTGAACGACTATTAATCCCCAGATTTGCTCTAAACTGTAGCCATTGTCTTTTGGAGCATAGGATTCGAGTAAAATAGGTACTGCTAAAGAAGCTTGGACTTGAAAACGCTCTAATAACTGTTTTTGATGGGGGGTAAGACGGTTACTCTTAATATCTTCGAGCGCGATAAATTCTTTACTATGATAATCGCTATGTTGAAGCGCACCAAAACAGGCACAGGAGATCATTTCGTTTTGAGTAGGAGTCCATCCCTCCACTATTGATTCTGCTACTACTCGACCATTACTATTATCTTCACAACGATAAATAAGTACGCGCTCTGTTGCTAAAGTCTGACGAATGATTGTAGCGGTATTATTGAGAAATTGTTCTTGATTGTTTGATTGCCGAATCTGTTTGACAATTTTAGTTAAACGTTCTCTTTCTTGTTTAAATAGACTAGTTTTAATTCTTTTGATTTTCTGTGCCGTATCTGTAGGACGATCGTTTGCAGTATTAGGATCTTCTACATTAGATAGTGAAGATTTTTCTAAAGGGGAAATTAGTGATGAATTCATAGAACCTCAGTTAAAAATAATAGTTGGTGAGCTAAATAGCAAAGACAAAATAGCTTAGGTTTAATTATAGTAATAAACATAAGTCTGTCGTTTATGGCAGAAAAATGTTCTTCTCAAATAGATTAATTAGAGATATTAGAGTATTGATATCTTTTAGCTAAAAAAATTTAATTTTGTTGGGAATCACTCTAAAAAAATCTAGGTAATGAAAAAATTGAAAATTTTTTCCGTGTCAATTAACATAACAATATTATTGTTATTGTCCGTGAAGTATCCAGATAAAAAATACAAAATATCCTCAGAAAAAATCTCTCTCGTTGCCGATTTGAGTTCGGACAATTCTCGCTGAATTATATTATCTACTTTAGGCACAATTAAGCCTAATGCTTGCCCTTGGAACTGAATAACTAATACTATGAAATGTTCGAGATCTACTTCTGCTTTTTCTAAAGCGGGTGGATAGCCAGCAAGATTAGCTAAATCTACGATCCACAGCATTTCACTACGCCAACTATAAATTCCTAAAATGGAATAAATCATTTGAGGAACTGGCAAAATCTCTGTAGGTGAGATAGTAATAATCTCCGTAACTAATTCAGCTTCTAAAAGAGCATAATCAGTTTGACTTAATTGAAACTGTAAAAACTTACGAACTTGTTTAAGACTTGATAAATCTGTAGGATTATGACCAAGACTTAAAGATAAAGATTCTGATGGGGATAAACTTAGCATAAAATAGATTTTAGCTAGCAATTAATTGCTGTACTTTACTCATAAATTCACTACGATCGACAGGCTTAAATAGGTAGGCATCTGCACCTACTACATCACCCCATACTTTGTCTGCTTCGGTTGATTTGGAAGAACAAAGAATAACAGGAATTGATTTAGTATTGCTGTCTGCTTTTAGGGAGCGACACATTTCAAAACCACTTTTTCCTCCCATAACAATATCTAAAACAATTAAATTGGGTTGATAATCAGTTATTTTTTCCATTGCTTCTTCTGCACTTTGAGCATCTAAAACTGTTAAACCCGCTTCTTCTAGATATGCTGTAATAACTTTCCTGTCTGTTAAGCTATCATCTACTACTAGTACTTTGCCCATTTATCTATTCCTCAGTCAAAATTTAAATACACTTCTATTTCAAGATTGCCCAAATTAAGCAGCAAAATTACTCTAAGTTAATATTTTTTTTACAGAATATTATTATTAGGAAATTGTCTTATGCTGTATTCAGGCTAGATTCTTGATTTTTGTCGCCTATGGATGTATAAATTTGTCCGTTAGTCGATGGAAATTTAATCCCAAATAAAAATAAAATTTCCAATTAATATTTTGCGACGATTGTAAATTTACTTTACCTGTAAATTGCTTTTGCTTTAAAGAGATTAATTCCTTAAAAATCATGTATATAAATAAAATAAATATAAAAATATAAGAAATAGTCAAACATTCCTCTCAAGCTAGCTAATTGAATTAGATATTAGCCACAGCTATATTTTCTGACTCAGACAAAGAGAATTTTTTAATTGTTTTGATAATTACTTCGGCTTCAATTGGTTTAGAAACAAAATCAGAAGCCCCAACTAATTTTGCTCTTACTCGATCGACAATACCATCATTACCAGTTAACATAACAATAGGAATACCTTGTAATTTAGAAACTCTTTGAATTTGCGAACAAACTTCATAGCCATTTAAAACAGGCATTCCGATATCGAGAAAAATTAGATCTGGGATATTACTAATTAAACTAGGAACAGCTTTTATTGGTTTTTTTATACCTATAAAACGATAATCTGCCTGGGTAATAATTTGCTCCATGATATAGATAATTTGAGGGCTATCATCAATACAAGCAATGATAGGCTGCATATTTCCTGAAGTTTTTTTAAACCCTAAGACATTATCTGATTTTTTAACTAGTTGAGAATCTTCGAGCGTAATAAATTTTACTAACTTAGCTTTGATATAAGGTATCAAAGAAACTGTTAATTGTAGTAAATCTTTATTTAATTTGGCAGCCAAATCTCTAAGACTATGTTGTCCATTTAACCACGAAATAAAGTTTTTATAAATTGTCGGTGAAACAACTTGTTGAAGTTTATTACGATCGACAATTGTTGGAGAATAATTAGGAGAGATAGATTGAAGCTCTTTTTGAAACCAAACCGACCATAATTGCTTAACCTTATTGATAATGATGTTAGTATCAAAAACAGCATTAGATATTTTAAATCCATACTCTAACAGCGAAGAGGCTGCTATTTCTTGACTATTTATAGTCATGGATTCTTTTGCTTCTTGTTGTATGATATCGAATAATATTTCTTCTAGTTGAGTCGTGACTATCTGATTAAATTGTGTTTGCTGAATTATTTCTTGTTGCAGTAAGCTAGAGAAAAAAGCGTATTCCTTACAATTGTATTTCTCGTAAACAGTAAAGTTGATTTTATTTATATCTACTTGAGGGCAAAACTTTTTAATGTTTCGCCGTAAGGCACGGCAAGAATGAATGCCCCCATCAGACCAAATAAGTTTACCTAAACAGAAGTAAATTTTCCACTGTGAGTTTTGTTTAGAGTCTTGCGAGGAGATATTCACTATCCCTGTAAACTGTTTTTGTTTAAGCTCGTTAAGTAAAGAAATTAGCATATATTAAAAAAGTCAAGACTAATCTTCTTTTAATATAAGTTTTGTTGCAATTGATATACCTCAGTAAATACAACCAAAAAACTATTAAAAAAAAATATTAAAGTTAATTAATTTACTAAAATAGGAAAGGAGTATCAATTTACTTATTTTGTTTTCAAATTAATATCATTCACGAGCAACTCTCTATTATTTATTAAGACTTATTAGCTTTAATAAAACTTGATTATTTTGTCAATTAGTTAAGTTATAATAATTTTACCCATATTTTAAATCGAGATATTGCCGAGTTCCAAAATACTGACAAGAGTGAGAGGCGATTTCGGCTGAGTTACTTAATGCGGAAACAAATTTTTCTTGGAGAATAAAGTGAGAAAATGCACCATGAAAAATATCTCCTGCTCCTAATGTATCAGCAACTTTGATAGTAGGAATTAGTAATTCTCCTCTATTTTCTCGCTCTAAATATTTAATTGGTTTTCCTCCGTCGGTAATAGCAATATGATTAATTTGTTTTGCTTTTAGATAATTGAAAACATCTTCTCGATCGCGACAACCAGGAGGATAAAAATCTGAGGAACAAATAGCGTAATCAATAAAAGGCAGAATTGATTCTAGTCCAGTTTTCCAACTACCTCCATCCAAAACTATCGGGATTTTTCTGGATTTTGCTTGTCTGGCGATCGCCCAACTAATGGCGATTTGATGTCCATCAATTAAGATAATATCGATATTTTCTAAAATATCTGGAGGAAGTTGTTCTACGGTAGCTTGAGACTTGGTAGCATTAATAGAAATTACGGCTCTTTCTCCTGTAGATTGAGTCACAAAAATAGAAGAAACAGGAGGAGATTGTAAGCAGTTTGATTCTAAGTCGATAATTTCTACAGCATATTGTTGTAAGTCGTTGTTAATTAAATGGCTGAGAGGATGATTACCAATAACGCTTACTAATTTAGCTTTACTACCTAAATAACTAAAAGTAACTGCTGCATTGGTTGCTGGCCCTCCAGAAGCTATAATTTGGTTTAGGGCAACAATTTTTTCGTTGTTATGAGGTAAATGAGTAGTTAAATAAATTAGGTCTAAGGTAGTTAAACCAACAAAAAGACCATGAAAATTACGATTCATCTTTATCTTTTATTTAATATCGATCGATACTCAATAAATAGCCTACTGCCAAATCTTTGATAAATTAGAAAAAAACGACACATAAGCTACTTAAGCGATCGCGCTATTAATCTCAACAAAATCATCATTTGGATTTAATTATTATGTCTGCCAATACAAACTCAGGAATACTTTATTTGGTAGGAACTCCCATTGGCAACCTAGAGGATATGACTTTCAGAGCGATTAAAACTCTTCAATCAGTAAATTTAATTGCAGCAGAAGATACTAGACGCACGGGTAAGCTATTACAACATTTTCAGATTAATACTCCGCAAATTAGCTATCATGCTCATAATCAAACTACTCGTACCAAAGAGCTAGTGTCTCATCTAGAGAATGGTAAGTCTGTAGCTTTAGTTACTGATGCGGGAATGCCTGGTATTTCCGATCCTGGCTATGGAATGGTAATAGCAGCCATTGCAGCCAAAATAAAAATAGTCCCTGTTCCTGGGGTATCGGCAGCTTTGACAGCTTTGACTGTGTCTGGTTTATCTACAGATAGGTTTATATTTGAAGGCTTTCTTCCTGTTAAACAAAAGGAGAGAATAGATAGATTAGAAAGCTTACAACAAGAAACTAGAACGATAATTTTTTACGAAGCACCCCATCGGATTATACTAACAATATCAGATTTAGGAACAATTTTTGGCAAGGACAGAAAAATTGTTTTGGCAAGAGAGTTGACTAAGCTCCATGAAGAATTCTGGCGAGGAACAATCGAAGAGGCGATCGAGCTATACACTCACCATCGACAACCAAAAGGGGAGTATACCCTAGTAGTAGCGGGAAAACCTAGAGTAGAAGCTCTAATTTTATCTGAAACTGAATTAAAAGACGAATTAGCACAATTATTGCAACAAGGAATGACTCGATCGCAAGCTAGTCGTTATTTGGCTCGATTAACTTCTCTGTCCCGCCGTCAGATTTATCAACTCGCTCTAGAAATATAAACCGCTCGAACCTTTAAATTTTTTTTGTGGTTAATAGTTACAATTTGAGTTCTGTTTTTTGCATAGATAATTAAAGCAAATTATAGCCCTACTTTTTAACAACGAAGAGAGTATTAAATCGGAAAATATTGTAATAACTGTGTGTAAATAAATTTCAAGTATCTAATAATCAATCTTTAATCATTTAGTGCAAAAGGCTTAACCTTACATCTATATGCTGACTAAATGTACCTCAGAAATCGTAATTATTGGATGAGGTAGCAGGTTCTTATAATTGCATATAGATACAACTATGCCTAATATCGAAGACATTCGCTTCGCTAGTTTTAACACTTCCTTAAATCGCAACACAGAAGGAGAATTAATTGAAGACTTATCTACTCCAGATAACGCCCAAGCTAAAGCGGTAGCAGAAATTATTCAGCGTAGTAATCCAGATGTAATTTTACTCAATGAGTTTGATTACGACAGTGAAGGGAAAGCAATTTCTCTGTTTCAAGAAAATTATCTTAGTATCAGTCAAAATGGAGTCGATCCTGTTGAATATCCTTATGTTTATCTTGCCCCATCGAATAGTGGAATTCCTTCTGGTTTGGATTTAGATAATGATGGTACTACTGATGGTGCGGGGGATGCCTTTGGTTTTGGTTTTTTTCCAGGGCAGTTTGGGATGGTACTTTTATCTAAATATCCCATTGATACGGAAAATATCCGTACTTTTCAGAACTTTTTATGGCAAGATATGCCTGGTGCGTTATTACCTGACGATATTAATACACCAGAACCACAAGATTGGTATTCGGCAGAAGAATTAGAAGTATTTCGTCTTTCTTCTAAAAGTCATTGGGATATCCCTATCGAAATTAATGGGGAAACTATTCACGTTTTAGCTAGTCATCCCACTCCCCCTGTATTCGATGGGGAAGAAGATAGAAATGGTCGTCGTAACCACGATGAGATAAGGTTTTGGGCGGATTATATTACTCCTGGAAAGGGTAGTTATATTTATGATGATAAGGGTAGCTTTGGGGGATTAGCAGAGGGGAAAAGCTTTGTCATCGCAGGGGATTTAAATGCCGATCCTTTTGATGGGGATAGTACGGATAATGCTATCTTACAAATTCTAGATAATCCTTTGGTTAATACTTCTGTTACTCCTAGTAGTGAAGGGGGAGTAGACGCAGCTAACCGTCAACATGAAATTAATGATACTCATCAAGGTAATCCTGCTTTCGATACCGCAGATTTTAATGATAACAGTCCTGGTAATCTCAGAGTAGATTATGTTTTACCTTCAGAAGATTTAGAAATTACCGATGCTGAAGTATTTTGGGGAACTAGTGACAATCCTTTATTTGAATTGGTAGGAGATTTCGATCCTAATTTAGAACCTACTGGTTTTCCCAGTTCCGATCATCGTTTAGTTTATACAGATGTTAAGGTTGAACCAGAAAAAGACAATAACAATCGCGCCACCATGAATAATATCGATTTTCTTGGAGAAGTGTCTTTCCCTACAGGTTTAACTTTTGCGGATACCGAAGTAGGGGGAATTTCTGGACTTACTTACGATGCTGCTAATAATATTTATTATGCCCTATCAGACGATCGCGGGAATATAAATGATGCTCGTTTTTACGATGTGGCGATCGATCTTAGTGATGGTAGTTTGGATGAAGGAGATATACAGTTTCAGGATGTTACTACTTTACTTAATGTGGCAGGAAATCCCTTTACTGCTGCTTCTGTCGATCCAGAAGGGATAGCTTTAACGAGTGAGGGAACATTATTTATTTCTTCGGAAGGGGATGCTAATAATTTAATCGCTCCTTTCGTGGCAGAATTTAGCCTTGGTGGGCAAATATTTAACCAATTTCCTGTTCCAGAAAAATTCTTACCGACAGTAGATGGTAGTAGTGGTATTCGCAATAACAATGCTTTTGAAAGTCTAACTATTACTCCCGATAATCGTTTTCTCTATACTGCGTTAGAAAATGCTTTAATTCAAGATGGGGCAGAAGCTTCTTTAGAAGAGGGAAGTTCTGTCAGGATTTTACAATATGACTTAGAGACAGGAAAACCAGCAGGAGAATTTCTTTATTTTACCGATCCTATTGCTGCCCCTCCAGATCCTGCCGATAGTTTTGCTAATAATGGTTTAGTAGAACTACTCGCGATCGATAATACTGGTACATTCTTGGCTTTGGAACGTTCTTTTTCTGCTGGTGTTGGCAATAACCTGAAGTTATACGAAGTTAATATTCAAGGTGCAACGGATATTAGTAATGTACAACGATTAACTAATAGAGATGGGGAATTAAAAGATGTAGATGCCGTTGCCGAAAAACGTCTGTTACTAGATTTTAGCGATTTGGGGATTCAATTAGATAATAGCGAGGCTGTTTCTTTTGGTTCTACTTTACCCGACGGGAGACAGTCATTAATTATTGCTAGCGATAATAACTTTAGTGATAGTCAGATTACTCAGTTTCTTGCCTTTGGTTTGGATATCGAAACTATTCCCTCTGTTTCTCCTACCTTAGAAACTCCAGACGAAATTCGTTTTAGCGATCGAGAAAATCCCGATCCTAATAATGCCCCCGATGCAGACGATCCTGCTATCTATGTTCATCCCGATAATCCCGAAGAGAGTTTTGTAATTACCACTTTTAAAAATGGTGGTTTACGAGTTTACGACTTGGCAGGAGAAGAAACCCAAAGCATTACGCCAGAAAACATTCGTTATAACAACGTCGATGTTGCTTATGGCGTTAAATATACCAATCAACTAGGACAAGAAGCGAGTATCGATCTGGCGATCGCATCTGACAGGGCAAAGGATACCATAGCAGTTTTCATTATCGATCCAGCTACCCAACAATTAACCAAATTAGATGAAGGATTTGAATTTCCCGAATCTATTTTTGGGGTAGATGATGGAGAAGCAACTGCTTATGGTTTGGCTACCTATAACAGTTTAGTTGATGGAAAAACCTATGTTTTTGTCTCTCAAGCAGATGGAAATAAAATTGCCCAATTAGAAATCACTCCTACTTTCGGTGCTGCGGATGAAACCATCGTTAATGCTAAAATAGTTCGTATGCTGGATGTCCCCGTGCCAGAAGGAGAAAATCCAGAAGACTTTCAAGTAAAAGGAATGGTAGTCGATCGTGAAACGGGCATTCTCTATTTAGGACAAGAAGATTTTGGTATCTGGCGAGTCGATGCAGAAGTCAATGGTAGCAATAATTTTACTTTAGTCGATACCGTAACCGAAGACCGCAATTTAGAACAAACACCCTTCAGTAATTTAGTTGTATTTGGCGATAGTTTATCCGATACGGGTAATTTATTTAATCTTACTGGGGGTTTAATTCCTCCTTCACCACCCTATTTTGAAGGGCGACTTTCTAATGGAGACTTATTAGTAGATAAAATTGCTGATTTCCTAGAACTTCCAGAAAACGAATCTTTCTTAACTGGTGGTAATAACTACGCTGTTGCTGGGGCGCAAACGGGAGAGGGAACTGCTGAATTTGGATTATTTGATGCTTTACCTCAACCGATAGAAGTGCCTAATGTCGGGCAACAAGTCGATTTTTATTTAGCTGGCAATACTCCTGCTGCTACGGACTTATTTTATATTTTTGCAGGCGGAAATGATTTTATCAATGCTTTGCTAGAAGGGGAAACCTTACCAACTTCAGCAGAAATCGTAGCCAACATTACCAACGACATTACAGAATTAGCTGAAGCAGGGGCTAAAAGTTTTATTGTGCCAAATTTACCAAATGTGGGCGATATTCCTTTATTTTTAGGTCAATTAGAAGCACAAGCCTTACTTAATGCAGCTACAGAAGACTTTAATCAATTACTCGATACAGAGTTAGATGAAATTGCCGAGGAATTAAACATTACTATTATCGAACCTGACATCAATACTATTGTGGATAATATTCGCGATAATCCTGCTGATTTTGGTTTGACTAATACTACAGACGGTGTTTTAAATCTAGAGAATCTAAGTCTACAAGGCAACCCCGAAGAATTCTTTTATTGGGATATTATTCATCCTACAGCTACAGCAAACGATCTTATTGCTGAAGAGTTATTGGAAATATTGCCATCGGGTACTACTCAATTTGCCACAGAAACTCCTTCTCTCGTTCCCGATGTCGAAGGATTGACTATTTACTACGGTGAAGATAGTAACGGTTATTTACTAGCATCTTCTCAGGGAGATAGTACCTTTGCAATTTACGATCGCGCTGGTAGTAATAGTTATCTAGAAAAATTTGCGATCGATAATGTAGAAGAATCTGATGGGGCGGATGTAATTAATCTTCCCCTGGGGGATAAGTTTTCTGCTGGCTTATTAGTAGTGCAAGATGGTTCTAATGAACCTGCGGTAGTTTTCCCCGATCCTGAAGATGGGGAAATTCAAAACTTTAATACCAACTTTAAATATGTCAGTTTAGCTGATTTTGCCGATATTTTACCCGAAATACCTGCTTACAATCCAAATAATTTCGATCCTCGCAATCCTCAAGCTAATACTCTTATTAACGGTGTAGCTAGCGGAGATACTACTCAAGATTCTACGGTTTTGTGGGCGCGGAGTACCGTTCCTGGCACAGTTACGTTTGAATATTCTACCGATGCTGACTTTAGTGATATTGTGGGTACTGTCGAGGGGGAAATAACAGAAACTAATCTGCCTGTAAAAGTAGCCATCGAAGGTTTAGAAGCAGGAACAGATTATTACTACCGAGTAACCGACGCTGCGGGAGATAGTTTGATTGGTGAGTTTACCACATTTGCTGAAGTTGGAGAATTTACTGGTTTACGCTTTGGTGTATCTGGAGACTGGCGTGGCGAACTTGCCCCTTATCCAGCTATTAGCAACGCTGACGAGAGAGATTTAGCTTTTTTTGTCGAACATGGAGATACTATCTATGCCGATATTGCTTCGGATGCTGTTAAAAATCCTGACGGAACGAGGAAATCACAAGCAGAAACCATCGATGAATACCGCGCCAAACATAGTGAAGTTTACTCTAGTCGTTTAGGATTGAATACTTGGGCAGATTTGCGGGCATCTACTTCAATTTTAGCTACTATCGACGACCATGAAGTAACTAACGACTTTGCAGGGGGTGCAGATGTCTCCACAGACGATCGCTTCGCAGGGGAATCTGGTTTAATTAATGATACGGAACTGTTTGAAAATGGCTTACAAACCTTCCAAGAATACAATCCTCTCCGCGATGAATTTTATGGGGAAACAGGAGATGAAGTAACCGCAGGAGAAAGAAAATTATATCGTTTTAATACTTATGGTAGCGATGCAGCAACTTTCGTTCTCGATAGTCGTTCCTTCCGTGACGAAAGTTTAACCCCTCCTGCCGATATTAGCGATCCTGAAGAGATAGCCAGAGTCTTAACCGAGTCTATTACTCTCGATCGCACTTTACTAGGAGAAGCACAACTTAACGATCTCAAACAAGACTTACTAACTGCCGAAGCATCGGGAATTACCTGGAAATTTGTCATGCTTCCCGAACCAGCACAAAATCTATTTCCTGGTATTAATGTCGATAGCTATGAAGGGTATCTCCACGAACGGGCAGAAATTCTCAGCTTTGTTGAAGACAATGATATTGATAATGTAGTTTTTGTTGCTGCCGATGTCCATATGACAGCAGTAAATAACCTAACTTATCAAACAGAACCTTTTGGCGAACAAATTGCTACTAGTGTATTTGAAGTTACGACAGGCGCAGTAGCCTTCGATGAACCCACAGGAGAATTATTAGGCAACCTCTTTACTGCTAGCGATCCCGAACTCGCAGAAGTATATAACTCTCTTCCTGTCGCCCCAGATACAGATGATATCGTAGACGATCGCGATGATTTTGTGAAGCAAGCCATTAACAATACTCTGCTAACCCCTCTTGGTTTCGATCCTTTAGGTTTAGACAATAATTTACCCCAAGCAGAAGGATTAATTAATGCAGAACTAATTCAAGGCGATTATTATGTCGGACATACTTATGGTTGGACGGAATTTGATATCGATGAATCTACCCAACAATTGCGAGTAACTACTTACGGTATTGATGCTTACTCAGAAGATGAGTTACTCGCTAATCCTAACGAGATTATTAACCTTACTCCTCAAATAGTCAGTGAATTTGTTGTTAATCCAGTTCTCGATAATGTTTTTGGCACTCCAGAAAACGACATCTTAGAAGTTAACGGGGAAAATAACTCAGTTTTTGCAGGAGAAGGAAATGATTTAATCGATCTTAATGCTAGTTTAGGTAATAACCAAATTTTTGGCGAAAAAGGCAATGATACTTTTATTTTAGGTGTAAACGATGTGATTTCTGGGGGAGTAGGTAGCGATCGATTCTTTACTGGTAGTGGCGGTAACAATACTCTTACTGGTGGGGAAGATCTAGATGAATTTTGGATTGCGACAGCAGAAATACCTGATGCAGCTAATACTATTACCGACTTTGAAATAGGTATTGATGTTTTGGGTATTGCTGGTTTAAGTATTGGCTTTAATAACCTGGATATCACACGAGACGGAGATAACAGTTTAATTAGTTTTGAAGGTCAAAATTTGGCGATTTTGCTAGATACTAACCCAACTAGTTTGAATGCAGATAATTTTGTTTTTGTTTAGATCGATCGAATATAGTTTTCAAATAATTACTTAGGTAATTTTAACTAGCTAATAGCTATCATTTTTTAGTTATTAGCTTTTAGTTATTACAAATAAAGCAAGTTTATAATTTTCTCAATCTTAAGCTAAAAATATACCTTGAATCTACTTAATCGATCGATTGTATCTAAAGTTTTTAAGTAATTATATTTAAGTAATCTAATCAATATGCAAATTGTTAGTAATAAAATATAACTACGGATGTTAATCATCAAAAATAAGTCTTATGGCTATTACCATATCAGGACAAACAGCAACATCCGATTTAAATATCAACGCGCCAAGCAATTCACAAACTTTTTCAGCATATTTTATCGATCTGATTAACGATAATAACTTGGGTAGTACTCCACAGGTATTAACAATTTCTCAGCCGACTACGGCAACAGATATTAACTTAACTTCTTTTGGTAAAATATTTTCTGTTGATGATGGGTTTGATGGTTCTGCCTGGCGAATCCGTAATGGCGCAGATGCAATTGTTGATGGAAATTTAACTGCTTACGGTACGGGATTAATAAACACCTACGAACTCCCTGCAAATACAGATACTTTTGTAATATCTCCTGTTGTAAGTGGGAGTGCGACTCATATCCTTGAAGTTGATAGTGTCACAAAAACTAAAGCATCTTCCTCTGATTCTTTTGAGGTAACTCACATTATTGGTGGAGAGTCTTATGAACTTATTGGTGGTAGTGGAGATGATACTCTTAGGGGTGCTGGAGAAGCAGATATACTAATTGGTGGAGAAGGAGATGATGTTCTAATTGGACGAGGTGGAAGAGACACCCTAACAGGTGATGCAGGAGACGATGTTTTAATTGGACGAGGTGGAAGAGACACCCTAACAGGTGGTGCAGGAAGTGACAGATTTCAATTCAACAATCAAGGAAGAGATGAAATTACGGATTTTAGCTTAAGTGATGGAGATATTATTCAAATTGAGACTTCTGCTTATTCTGAAGATGCCCAAGCAACTATCTATATAGATACATTCCAGAATATTAGGAGGATGGGTACTGGGAATTTTGCCTATGCTACCGATCGCGATCGGCTTTTTTATGATGCTGATGGAGATTGGCAAAGAGGTAATGATAGGCAAAGAATAGTTGATACGAATGACTTTGGCGATCCTACCGAAGCTAATTTTGAGTTTATGTAAATAGTCGCTTTGCAATTAATAGCTATCAGCTAATAACTGATAGCTCATACAATCAAGATTTATAATTTAGACGACAAGACTCGATCTTGGTTAAAATTACCCTTGAGATAACATCGTTAAGTTGTAGTAGATTCCTTGATGTCTGCTTTGATTTCGGTGGATTTGTTTCCCCAAAATTTTGGGATTAACAAACTAGAATTATGCTGATATTCGGCAAATTCAGGATAACGAGATAAAGACTTATCTTTTTTCAACATATTAGGCACAAACAATCCTGCAACAAAGCCACCTAATACTAAAAAAGGAAGCCAATGCTGCGCCAACATAGCAAAACTGAGATAAATTAAAACTTCACCAAGATAATTAGGATTACGACTACGAGCAAAAAATCCTTCTGTAATTAATCCTTGTTGATATTTTAAGGTATAGTATTTCTGAGCATCGCTACTGTAATGGAGAAAAACTCCTATGATATTCATGGCGATCGCAGCAGCAAGGAGAGGAGGTACGACTTCTTTACCACTGCTAATTAAAATAAAAGGGGCGATCCAATAAGAACTCACTAGGATAAAAGCAAAAATTCCCTGAGTCAAGGAAATTTCTTGTTCCCATTGTTTATCTGGATATATAGCATCTTTACAGAGCCACAAAATACCATAACTACCATGAAGAGCAAGATAAACCCAAGCAGGAGTAGTAAAATTTTGGTAAATTAGCATTAAGCCAAAAACAAATAGAAAAGTTGAACCTTTATGTAAATTAATGGGATATTTGACTTTCATTGTTATTTTTAAGACAAGTTGCTGCTAAAAATTTTTTCTATATTTAATTGACAATATATTTAAGTTAGCAAAAGGACGATTGCTAAGTGCAGATAAAGCACTCAAATTATATTATTTAACTATTAAGCAGTTATACTTTCTGAGGCAAGATTGAATGAGCGATCGCATTGGCACAGTCTTTGGTTTTTTAGGTGGCACAATTATTGCCGTAGAGTCTGGGTATAAAGTGTTGCCTCATCCCAAGCCAGATAAAATCTATAACAGGTTAAGTGATGCTAAATGGTTTTTGGCTGTAAGATGGTGCGATAGCTTCTCAACTCCCGCAGGTATTATTAATAATACTGAAGAACTTTCTTTTTTTAATCAGATCGTTTTAGAAATAGGAGAAGAAAATTTTATTCCTCAAGAATATCGAGGGGAGATTTTTGCCAGATGTTTGCCTTTAAAACCTAATGAAACGGTTACTTATTCTATAACCTCTCCAGAGCGCACTTTGGAGATAAGAGCTTTAGAAATAGATTCTCGCTATGGCAAAGTAGCTTTGGTTAGAGAGTTGGAAAGAGAATCCGATACAGTTTTAAAATATCCTTAAAAAAATTAATATAGTTTCTTAACAAATACTTTTTTTATTTTTTATACTATATCAGTGGATTTGCTGACTAGTAAGCGAAATGAACTCAAACAGCCAATTGCCAGAATATGATGTTTTCCTTTGTCACAACAACGAGGACAAGCGGAAGGTAAGAATAATCAAACAAGAATTGGAAAAGCAGAACATCCGATGTTTTTTAGATGAAAGTATGAGTGGTGGTGAACAATGGAAAGATAGTATAGATCTTGCAATGAGTAATAGCAAATCTGTTGCGATTTTTGTCGGTAGTCACGGTTTGGGAAACTATCAAAAAGAAGAAATTGAAGATTTGCATTTAAGGGCAGGTTTTAATAGTACATTAGTGATTCCTGTATTGCTTAGTGGTGCAACACGAGAAAGCGAAGATGATTTTCAATCGTCGCCTTCAATCAAATGGATTTGGGACAGGCAAAGTGTGGATTTTCGCCCTAATGGAAAAGATAAAAATCCTCACGAAAAATTAATTAAAGCGATTCGTGGTACAAATTCGCAAAATAATCAAGCACGAAGCACAGAGTCAGAAACAGAAGAGGATGACCTCGGTTCAGAAAGACGAGTGGATTACACACGCTTGCGAAATTTGCTCAAAGCACAGAACTGGAAAGCAGCAGATGAGGAAACTTTCCAAGTAATGCTTCAAGCTGCTAGCAGACAAAAAGAAGGCTGGTTGAACGAAGAATCCATCAAAAAATTTCCTTGCACAGACTTACGCACAATAGACCTACTTTGGGTAAGATACAGTGAAGGTCGCTTCGGCTTCAAAGTGCAAAAGCAAATTTGGGAAAGAGTTGAAGAAGAGTTAGGAACGTTCGGTGATTACGTCGGTTGGCGTCAACATGATAAACATAAGTGGCTTAACTATAGAAAACTCACTTTCTCCTTCAACGCTCCTGAAGGACATCTCCCAGTGTATCTGGCATGGAGGTTATCGGAGGAAAGGAGCAGAAAAATAGAGAAATAAAGGCGAGACTTGTAAAGTCTAGCATTTAAGCCTTTGAGAAGTTTGTAAAGATTTATATGACAATCCATTCCCACCCAATAATCAACATTTGAGAAATCCGATACCTGGCACCATCCTGAAGTCAAAAGTTAAAAGTCAAAAACGGCGTTGGTAAATCAAGGTAGGATTTTTAAATAAAAATGTAGGATATTAATCGAATTTTTAAAAGCTAAAAGCTAAAAGCTGATAGCTACGACAGTACAAAATTATATTCTTCGCACCAACAAAGAATTTCTGGGTCTAAAGTTCCTTTTGCTGGTGTGTCAGGTTCTCCTATAGCCCAAACTACTAAATCGGGTTTCTGTCGTCGTAGTTGATTAGTATATACTGGGTCAACATTCTCATCCATCAAATATTTAAGCACCATTCCCCTGTTTCATCGCTGCTTTTTCCTGTTTAATTTTCCGCAAACGAACAATACCTGGAGGTGGGTTTAATGCTTGTGCTTTGCGTTGTTGATGTCCCCACTCCAGCCAATCTGCAATATACTTACCTACAGCTTCTTTGTTGTGCAAGTAATAAAGAATAGTGGCGTATACTTGTTCTAAACTTAGAGATGTGTAGGTTTGAGCAATTTCTTCTGGAGTTCGAGAACGGTAAATATATTCATAAAGGATAGTTTCGATACCTATGCGCGAACCTTTGAGCCGAATGTCATCGGGTGCGAGAAAATTGAAGTAATCTTCTAGTTGCATATCTTAAACTTCTTTCTTTTAATCTTAAAGTGTATGTGAGTTTGAAAAATACGAATTATTTAAAATGCCCAAAAACAACCAACCAAAAATTAGCAAACTAGTCGCAAAGTTCCCTTTTGGAATCGGTAGAATAGAATTGGAACCCAATGATACAGAAAGAAAAACCGCTTGGTCATTACTTGTAGAACTTGTTACCCGTGTCACCCTCCAACCCCTAGAAACAGAACAAGGACTACTGCGGGAAGCATTAACATCTCTGCATAGCTTGTTCGCGACGACACGGGAAATTCTCAAACAAGCAGGTCCTGACGTTGGCGCATCTCGTCAATCCGTCGGCGTAATTGCGATTACTGTATTGAATCATTTACGTCCGTTTCTGGCTAAGTGGCATCCTTTATTACAATCCTGGGAAGAACAACGTCCCGCTGATGTTAGTCCCCAACAACATGAAAAAAACTGTTGACTTCTAGTGGTCAATTTATTATACATACTTATACAAAGCTATAAATAATGTATAAGTATGCGACCCCATGAATTTGCGGAACAAGTAGGAGTATCGGTAGAGACATTGAGAAGATG
>JBFRWK010000236.1:0-5170 GCA_051439545.1 Xenococcaceae cyanobacterium
TAGGTTGTAATTACTGCTGGAAAAGAAGATTCTAATTCAAACCCAATAGCATCGTTGAACATTTGAAGACTTAATTTCCTCAGAATTCGAGTAATATTTTGGGCTTGATTCCCAGTCAATTGGCTGATTTCTCTAGTTAATTACTGAGTAATTATTAAGGGATTTACACTTTTTTTGAGTCAATTAAATTGTCTGGCTAGCCTCCTTTGAATTAATAACCTTTTTCTTTTTTCTAGCCAAGATAATCAAGAGTAAAACCAGATAAAATCATTCTATCTTAGCTACTTTAACAACATAAATGTTGTTTTAATTGCTAAATTATAACTGAATCAACTATCAGGTTTAACAGCTTGCAGTTGGCTATTTATAAGCATTTGTCTCCATTTATTGTTCTCTTAAAACCTTTCTTATCCACAATTATTTGATTATTTTTTCTCTGATTAATATTAATATTTAATTAAATTGAATAAATACCAATTTTCTCAGGTTTATCATAAGTTTAGAAAAGCTTATTAGAAAAGCTTTTAAATCTCAAAATTGCTAAGTCGCAACAGCAATGAGCTTATGGTTCTCTTCTCGTCAAAACAATTGACCATGAACAAACAACAGAACCAACCAAGATTAACCAGAAATTCACACCTGGATAACTTAATCAAGCAGGGTCGATTTCTCACTGGATATAGTCAAGGGGGTCAAGCGGGAGAGCTGATTTCCATATTTGTTTGTCATTCTCCTTGGACAACCAATTGTCTTCAAGCTACTGCCTGTGAAGGTATTGAGGCTGGAGAAATTATTGTCATAAGCGATGATTTACCCTGGAGCCTTTCGGGAAGATGGAAAGCCTACAGTCCTAATCATAGGAATTAAGCCCCTATCAGAACAAGAATGGACTGGAGCGGAATTAAGAAAAAAGGGATATTCAAGTGAAAAAAATACAAGCGATGATCAGACTGTTTAAATTAGATGAGGTCAAGATTGCCCTAGTAGAAGCTGGAGTAATAGGAATGACCGTATCTGAAGTAAGAGGTTTTGGTCGCCAGAAAGGACATCTAGAGCCTTATCAAGATTCAGACCATCATGTTGAGCCTCTTCTGCTCCCCAAAATCAAAATTGAAATCGTCAGCAAAGATGAGCAGGCCGACCTGGTAGTCGATCAAATTATTGCTGCTAGTCGGACAGGGGAAATTGGTGACGGGAAAATTTTTGTCTCTCCTGTGGAGGAGGTTATTCGCGTTCGGACAGGAGAAAAAAATCTGGAGGCAGTTTAGTGGAGCGTTGCTGATGGGGAAGTTAATTTAGTCGGATTTTACAGATTTTGAGACTCAAGCTCTACCACTTATGCCGAATAGTCAAACCTTCGGCTTAGTTCAACAGTTTTCTCTCAAGCGAATGGAGAATCATAGCTGTACCCCCACAAGTTCTTCAAAATCTTAGCTTAATCTAACCATAGAGAAGATAAAAACTAATTAACCTCAATTTCTCTTTTTCTCTTTGTTTTTGAAGATATAGCTCTCGGATGGGATTAACCCAATTATCAACTAGTCCAGTTGTACTTCCCTCTAAAGCAGCTTCTATCCCTCCACAGCCATAATGTCCACAGACGATAATGTGCTGCACTTTTAGATGAGCAATCGCATAATCTAAAACCGATAAAAAGTTGATATCAGTCAGAGATACTTGATTGGCAATATTTCTGTGGACGAAAATTTCTCCAGGTTCAGTTTGAGTATACCTGGTTAAAGGGAGACGACTATCAGAACAACCAACGTAGAGATAGGGGGGTTTTTGTCCCGCACTTAATTCCTCAAAATAATTGGGTTCATTGGCTCGTTTTTGGGCAGCCCAAGATTGATTATTTTTGAGTAGTTCTTCGATGGTATGGTTAATCATTTAGTTAAAAGCGATAAGATGTGGTCTTGCTCATTGCTAGGGAAATAGATTATGTAATCATTAGACCTCTTGCACCCACTCTCCAAAATCCTGGTTGAGTGGAGGCAGGAGGCAGGAGGCGTGATGTCAGAAGCTATTAGTTTTGATTTTGAATTTATTTTTGCAAGAGGTCCAATCTAATCCCCCCTAATTTCTGCTGGCGTTAGTTCGTCAGACATTTCCAGAATGGCGCGAATGGTTGGTTTCAGCTTAGCCTCATCAAGATGGTCGAACTTTTGAGCATGACGGCGTTTGGCTCGGTGAGCAACTTGCACGGTGATGCGGTAACGATTGGCAGCAGCATTGATTAGCTCTTCAGCACGATACATAACTTCGGCGGAGTCAAAAGCAGTAGTTCTAGACATGAAAAATTCTCTCGGCTCTGTGGTCTGGGTGGCTATTAATCGATAAATTCTAGTCTAATCGTTATCTATTTTTGACCAGTAGCATTAGCTACAGAGAGCAGAGGGATTAAGGTAATGGACAAGCTGTTCCTGGTCAAAATCAAGTTCTCACCTGACCACTCAATTAAAAGGAGGTAAGCACTTCCCAATAACCAACCCCTAACCCCGCCAGCAGTATGATTTAAGGTTCTTGAAATTTTCTGAAGATTCTTGTAGAAAGAAAAGGTTGAGAAGATTTGCCCAGCAATTCTCATTTTGGAAAAAAAGGGAATTTAGTTCTCTATTTTTCTAGAGAACTAACATTAATTAGGGATAATTTTTGGTTAAATTATCAAATTATAGAGGTGTCAGAGGATAAAATCCTCATTTTGCACTCTTGGCTCTGTACTACATGACAAAAAAAGCTGTTACCATCTCTTCATCACAGTTAATCGGATTTTTAGACCAAGAATTAAAGGAATTACCAGATAATCGAAAAGGAGATAACCTCAAAAAAAACTAGAGTGGCAAAATTGACTGGAGTTGAACCGAAATTTTGAGTAGGCTTAGAAGAGCGATATCCTGAGAAGATGAATGGTCAGAAAAAAGTCTGTTGCCCAAGCCAATCAAGAAGTAGTCCTGGAATGTATCCATCAAAATTGTCCTAGCTGTGGTCAGAAAATGTGGAGTGACTACGATAATGAAAGAACAATCAGAACCTTGTCAGGATTAGTCCGACTCACTTTGAAGGTAAGAAGATGCCCAAATCAGGAGTGTGAAAGTTATCATCAAGTCTATCGACCAGAATCAGAAGGACACTGGGCATTACCAGGACATGAATTGGGGTTAGATGTCATTGCTTATGCAGGAAGTCTTCGATATCAAGAACATAGGAGTGTGCCACAGATTCATCAGGCATTAAGAAAAAAGGGAGTAAATATTTGTCAACGAAGTGTGAGCAACATATTAGACCGTTATGATGAACTGATTTCAGTATCTGTTACCGATACAAATCGAATCGAGAAACTTCTGGGAACTCAAACACAAGTAATACTGGCTATCGATGGACTTCAACCACAAGTAGGGCATGAAGTGTTATGGGTGATTAGAGATTGTATTAGTGAATCAATCTTATTAGCTAGAAGTCTGTTATCAAGCAGAGGAGAAGAAATTAGTTCTCTGCTAAAAGAAGTAAAGCAAGCATTGCCTGTACCCATAACCGCAGTAGTTAGTGATGGTCAACTCTCCATCAGAAATGCTGTAGCGATCGCTTTACCTCGGACACCTCATCAACTATGTCACTATCATTACTATAAAGAAGCTTTCAAACCCATCATCGAAGCAGACCGCCACGCCAAAAAAGAACTCAAGAAGCTAGTGCGAGGGGGAAGATCTTCCAGTCTTATTTGTCCAACAACGTTTCGGAGCTTGGATGATCTTTATGTCTGACCATAAAGCACAACTTGGTTCTCTAGCCGATTCTATTAATCACTTACTCAAAATCACTCGTAGTTATTGGTCTGGCTTGTTTCATTGTTATCAAGTCGAGAATTTACCCAAAACTAATAATGATTTAGAACAAGTTTTTGGTTCTTTTCGTCATCATCAAAGGCGCACTACTGGTCGCAAGAAAGCTCCTGCCTCACTGCTAATTCGTGGTTCTTCTCGTTTGATGGCAACAGTAGTTACTCGAATCAAAACTTTCACAGCAAGAGATTTAGCTACAGCAAGAGATTTAGCTACGGTGGACTTGGTTGCTTGGCGAGAGCAACGTTCACAGTTGGAACTATTGCGACAAACACGTCTTCAACAACGTCGTTTTCGCCGTGACCCTCAAGATTATTTGCTCGAATTGGAAACCAAATTAATCCAGTCAATTTTGCCACTCTAGAAAAAAAGAGAGGGCGATCTTCGAGCCGTGCTGTCGCTGAGCGCGCAGTGCCTCGCTGTTAGTTAAAAGGGTCAAAAAAATAGGGAACACTAGTACTCGTGTTTTACCATTTTGAGGCGCGATCGCTACGTGGCAGTAGCCGAAATCTGAGATACTGATTGGATGAACCAATCAAGCAAGAACTTTTCTAAATCGTCAACAGACCCTCTCAAGCTAACAGCATCCGCTGTCAATTACCTGATTAAAATACTACCGAAGGGAACTGCTTACTGTATCGGTATTGTTTTAGTAGTGATGATGACAGGTCGGCTGGTAGAATCAAAAGGCAGTTTGGCTCGTGCTGTTCTTCCCTTCGTCTTTCATCTCAAATGGGGATGGCATCGAGTAGAAAGGGCAATGGAGAGGGGCAAAGTTTCCTTGGATGATGTGTTTGACCGCGCCCTGGAATGGTGTTTAGCTAACCTACCAGTAGAACCAGTCTACATCGGCGAAAAGAAACGAGAAGTTAATGCTACCCTTCGCTCCACCATAGCCCGTTGGCGAGCTACAGCGGGAATGGACTTGTTGGGAAAAGGGTATTATCATCGGGCTGGCAAAGCAGTAAAATCTAATATCGTCGCTGTTGTGACCACTGTCGTCATGATTGCTGGAGTCCGAGTCGGATTGGTTCGTCGAGTGAGATTTGGCAAGAGCTGTGAGGAGGCAGTAGCAGCTATCTTTGAGGACTTGCCCAAATGTCAGCACAAACGGTTACTGGTTGTGGATGCAGGTATTGCCACTCAAGAACAGTTGGCAACTGCCACGGAGCAAAATGCCAACATCGGACGCTTGCGGCTCAATTAGAACTCTTGCAAAAGTTTTTTATGGTATGATGATGGATTATTTTGTTTTAATTTGTGCTGATTAAAATAACGAGAATTGAGTAATTTTTTGAGGGAATAAAAAGAAGGCGCCCAGCTTCGCTGGC
>JBFRWK010000237.1:0-6479 GCA_051439545.1 Xenococcaceae cyanobacterium
GAACTGTTAGAGAAATTCTATGACCCCGAAAAAGATATTATTTTCAATCCTTTTGATGGTCGTAGTTGTCACTGGACTCATACTAGTGAACCAACTCGTCCTGAAACTATTGCAGCAGGGTTAATTCCCATGGGTTTGAGCAAAGAACCTTTTTTCGCTACGGCGGGTAGAGCAGTTATGTCTGAGTTATTTCGTAAAACTCAGAGTAATGGAGAGTTGTTTGAATTACTTCAAGGAAAGATGGAAACCTTAAGTTCTTTTCTCTCAGGTACTCTGGCTGCTAGATATTTAGAAGAACCGAAAGCAGCTACTTCGGTTTTATCTACGGTGGCTAATTACTGTCAGTTTTATTCAGCTTTAGTTGAACCTCAAGGAAAAACATTAAGCTTCTATCGTTGGGGTGAAAGCGATAGTCCTCGTTGGATTTTTGTTACTTTGAGGGAAAATGATGCGGAATTATTGAAGCCTTTGTATAGTCTGGTTTTTGAGTTAATGCTCAAGGGTTTACTTTCCAATGAGGAACGAAATAGAAAAACGGCAATTGTAATTGATGAATTAGGTGCTTTAAATCAGTTGCCTAGTTTACATCGCTTACTTAGTGAAAGTCGGAAGTTTTTGGGTTGTCCGATTTTGGGGACTCAAACTGAAGCACAGATTACTAAGATTTATGGTCGAGAGGATACCCGCATCATCTTACAGGGAACTAAAACCAAGTTAATCTTAAATTGTGCTGACCCGCAAACGGCAGAGACAATGGCGAAGATTATTGGCAAGCAGGAATCAGTTCAGGTAACGAGTAATCGAAGTCGTACTAATCATAAAGGTGGGCAAAATAGAACTGTGAGTGAGAATGAGCAGATCAAAGAAAGCTATGCTGTTCTCCCTACCCAACTGCAAGATTTACCCGATTTGAAGGGCTATTTTAAGATGGCTGGTTTCCCTGCTGCTGCGGTTAAGGTGAAGATTAAGAAGTTTCCTCGGCGAATTGAACGTTTTGTTCCTGGTACTCAGGTTAATTTAGCTATAGAACAAGACAGTATTCAAAAGCAGTGGCAACGATTTCAGTGAACAAAATTAGAGTAAATAGAAACATTATGTTTAAACAAACTTTCTATTGATTTTTGATATAGATTTATCACGATAAATTCAAACACATTTATGTAATTTCAGAACTGGAATTTTCTAATTTCTCTAGTAACCCCTGGATGTCTTCATAGTGGCTTTTACTCAAACTGGAGTTGATAATCTGCCACTGATTTCCATTAAGTTTGACTCTCATCAACTCTATATTAATAATGTCCGAGTTAGTTTCTAAGTTATTTTTCCAGCTAGTTTGAAGAATCACTTCTTGTTCAACTCTTTTTAAGATATAGCTTTTGTAAACAAATTCATTGTCTTTCTTATAATCGAGAATTTTTAAAATCATCGGTGCCACTAAAGCAACTCGTTCTTTCTGTTTTTTCTCCTCGAATTGTACCATTTGTCTCAACATTTCCATGTCCTGAGATTTGAGACGACTTTCAATAATGCCATCATTTATTTCTAGGATTATTCTGGCTTGTTCTTCCTCTGATATAAAAGACCGACTTCTAAAACCAGGATAAACTCTAACAAATAGATATTTATCATGTTTTCTAACTTCGTAGTAAGGTATATGTTGAGAATTTCCGTCTATTTCTTCAATATTATTGTAAATACGAAATCCATGAGTAGCACTATATTCACCATATTTATTGACGAGGATATTAGCCAAATTAATAGCTTCTTCTTCCATTTGACAAACTTGTATAAATTTTTGAGTCAAAGAAGGATTATGGCGATGTAAGTAAATTGTTTGTGCTAAAGCTAAATCTTCTATCGGAAGTCCTCTTTCCTCTTCAGAAGAAATATATACATCTTTAAGTTTGACTTCATCAACTTTAGTTCCCCATAATGAGACTCCATAAAGAGAACAGTCAGTAAGAGTTGCTTTTTCCAGAGAAGCTTCATTTAAATTGGCATCTTTGAGAACAGAATTGACCAAAATAACTCCCCTCAAGTTTGCTTTTTTCAGAAAGGCTTTTGTTAGATTGACTCTAACACCTTCTGCACCACTCAAGTCTGCCATATACATATTGGCATTTTCTAAATTAGCAAAACGAAGATATGCTTCTTGGAGATTTGCTTGTGTTAAATCAGCCTTCATTAACCATACATTATCTAGCTCAACGTTTTTTAGGTTTGCCCCTGCTAGATATGCTCCTGAAAAGACAGTGCTATTAAACTTGGCTCCCTCTAAATTAGCTTCAGCCAAACTGGCATTTTCAAAAGAAATTGAATAACCATAAACATCTGCTAAATTTGCATAGTCTAAATTATACCCACTTAGATCATGACACTTCTCATCTAACAAATCTATACCAGACAATTGAGGAATAATATGAGGGTTTTTATCTCGCCATTTATTCCAGGCTCTCACGCCCTTTCTAAGCATAGCTAGATGATGAGAGTTGGCACTGGAAATATTAGCACCAAGTAAACTTGATTGGTCAACAGTAACTTCAATAACTTCCTTTAATTCAGAAGGAGTCAGACTTTTAATTTTCATAATTATGTCTTCCAGTAAAGAGGATGCAGAGGTCGAACCCACTCCCACATACTCGTAAAACTGCCCTAACTCCATCCCCGCTAATTCAGCGAGAGTCTTCCAATACTTACGGGCAGGAGTAGCTTCGCCTCTCTCCCACTGACCAATAGCTTGATAAGTAACGCGAGGAGAAAAAAGTTGAGAAAATTCTCTTTGACTGAGGTTTCTACTAGAGCGAAGCTCTTTAATCAGCCTAGAAAATATTTCTTGTTCCCTGTTTTGAGAATTCATTTATTTCCCCATTCAGCTAAGAACAAACTGTCCTTTAATTTATTCTTGCTGGTTTTGTAAAACTATTACTACTGTACCAAGTATAAAATTAATCTTGACAATTTTAAATTGTTTTTATTGTTTGACAATTTTTTATTGTATAATTTGATTTAACATTACTCATGAAATTTTTACCCCAAATATAGAAAACCGCCAGATGCTTAAGTTTCCTAGGCTCGACCACTAGCGGTTTTCTAAACTGAATTAACTCAAATAAATCACTCTATGCTTCAAGATTTATAGGCTCATGTCAGTGAGCTAAGACCTGAATATAGAGAGTTTACCTTGAGAATCAACTATTCAAACTAAAGGAGTCTGAATGACAATTATGATGATTTTAGCTAATTTTGTTTCGCTCCGAAAGACTTTAATCCTGGAATTATATTGTCAGTATGGTCTACTAAATCAATTAAAGATCAGGGGGTTGAGATGAAAAATTCTTTACCTCGATTGTCAAAAGTTAGTAATTCCAAAATCTATCTCTGGCTCAATAAACATCGAGCAGCCCAGTTATTGGATATCTCAGTACACACCCTAAAGTCCTACCGTAAGCTTCACTGGCTTGAAGGAATTCATTTCCAATACCTAAATACACGAACAATTAGATACAACAGTTTACTAATAACAGATTGGATGGCAAATATTTCTTCTCCAGAGGCACACCAAAGAGCGATTCAAGCTTATTTAGCTTCTTTGCCCTCTAACCAAAATCAAAGACGCGATCGCTAATACAGGTAATTTTTTCTGGCAATGTTGAACCTGCAATCAACTAAATTTTCAGTAAAAAGAAAAAGCTCGGAAACTCTCTTCTAATTATTACCAAAAGTCCAAAGCAGCTAAACTTTTATCAGTTTTACACTGAACAATAGAACTCTCAGATCATTCAGAGGGTATCCGAACAGAATAACGTATTCACAATTTAGCACGTTGGACTTTTTTAGATAATAACGAGGAGAGTTGCCGAGATTCCTATATCTACAGGCACTCTTATGCACAATCATTCCACGTTCAAAATTGACCTAACCCAAGCACTAGCTCAACTTACGGCTCTGGGTTATCAAGATGGTGAAACCGTATATCTGCGCTTTTTTTATCCCGATGGAGATGACCGTAAAGATAGAGATAAAGGACGTAAACTCGAAGGTACATTTCCTCACCTTCCTTGGCACAAAATTGAACAGATGCAAACCGAAGGTCGTGGCTGTTATTTTGTCGTCAACGGTGGAGGTCACTCAGATCGTCATGTTCAGAAGGGTCGAGCCATTTTCTTTGAACACGACCATCTGAATAAAAATTTGCAACGTACTCTTTGGAAACAGTTAAACTTACCAGAACCAACGATTCAAATCGATACGGGTGGTAAATCAATTCATACCAAATATACTCTTTCTACTCCCTGCTCTGTCGAGCAATGGCGCGAACTACAAACAGACTTACTCGAATATGTAGATGGAGATCGCCAAATTAAAAATCCCAGTCGCGTGATGCGTTTAGCTGGAGCTTACCATCTAAAACCAGGACGAGAAGCAATTCAGAGTCAGATAATTTTAAACACTGGTAAGTTATATTCCTATGAACAACTTAGGCGTGCCATTCCCCAACGTCAGACAATTAATCAAACTGACAAACAGTCAAAGTTCAATTTTCGTCTACCGAGAGAAGATGCCGTACCTTTATATGAATGTCTTACCAGGACAGATCGCGAATCGATTGACAGTGGTGTTGGAGAGGGAGAACGAAATGCAAGAGGTTACGCTTGTCTGGTTAATTTAATTGCTACAGCTAATTACCTTGATAGTATCGGTCAACCTTACGATGGCAACCCTCGTCAACTATTCGAGCAATTCTGCCAGAATTGTAATCCTCCTTTAGACTCAAGGGAAATCGAGTCGATTTGGCAATCGGCGAATCGGCGAACACCTACTCCCAGTCTTTCAACCGATGCGATCGACAACTGTATCAAAGCTTGGAAAAGGAAACAACAAACTCGAAAGTCCCAACCCGCTAGTCCTAATAAGAAAAGTAACCAAGATAATCTTAATTCATCCAATAACGAATTATCTCTACGAGAGCGCATTCGGGAAATCTTAGCCAATCATCTAGAAGAATCTCAACAGAAGGAAGCTTTAATCGAATTATCACGCTCTCAAAATTGTCCAATGCGTGAAATCGAGCAATTAGCTCAGATATTAACCAGAGAAGCAGAACAACAAGAAAGTCGTAATGAGAATGCGGTGGAAATTGATTGTCTGCTTAAAGCGACAGAAGCTTCTGTCGATGTTCGTTCTTTATTACCTGCGACTCTAGCTACACCACTATGCCAATTAGCCCATTGGCTTAATCTCAAACCTGAAGTATATTTAACTATTTTGCTCACTGTTGTTTCTACTCTCCATAAAGTAGGAACTACTATTGTTCTCAATCAAGATTGGGGCTTTGAAGTTACTCCTAATTTATATACTGCCCTAGTTGCTGATTCGAGTCAAAAAAAAAGTCCTCCTTTTAAAGCTCTAGTTTACAAGCCACTAGGTGTACTTCAGAATCGGGCAAGAGAAGAGTTTCAGAAAACAATGTATCAGTATAGTCTCGACCTAGAACGTTATGACAGCTTAAAGGGCGATAAACGGCAGGATGCTTTTCCTGAAGGTAAACCCAGAGAACCTCGTCAGAAAATTTACTCGATGTCCAATGCTAATGGGGAAGGACTTCTTTATCAAGTTCAAGCATATCCACAGCAGGGTATCTTATACGTTCAAGACGAATTAGCAGGAATCCTCAAATCCCATAACCAATATCGTGGTGGTCGTGGTTCGGATGAAGAGGATTTACTCAGTTACTATGATGGACTTGGTGGTACAGTGCTGAGAGCCGATGGGTTAAGAGCAGATTTACAAGGTTTATTATTAGGAATACTCGGCGGTATCCAACCTGATGTTTTGCGCTCTTTTATGAAAGATTGTTTGGATGCTAATGGTAAGTGGGCAAGGTTTATCTTTGTGCTTCAACCTCTGGCATCATCCCAGATGAAAGAAGATAGTGGTAATTTTGACATTACACCCCTCTTAACTGAACTGTATCAAAAAGTAGATGCTTTGCCACCCATGACCTATAGATTAGATAAGTTGGGATTTGAATACTTTTGCCAGGTTTACAACCAATTAGAACAACGCCGTATTAAAGATTCTTCTCCAGGTATGAGGGCAGTTTGGGGCAAATCAGAAGGACGAATTGGAAAACTAGCGATTAATTTACACGTCATCCACGAATTAATCGAAGGTAGACAACCTTCAGCCATTGTACCCAGGGAGCGAATTATCGAAGCTGTTAAGTTGACTCAGTTTTACATACAACAGGTCAAGGCTCTTTATCTGGAATTTGCTCAGAATGATACTTTAGCTACACACTTAGCTAAGGTAATTAATTTGTCAAAACAGAAGGGCTGGATTAAGGTGCGCGATGTGCAGCAAAAATATAATGGTAAATCTCGTCCCCAAGCAGCAACGGTGCGTTCTTGGTTTGTGGAATTACAAGCAATGAATAAGGGTATAACGCGGGGTAGCGATCGCTCTTTAGAATATAACGC
>JBFRWK010000238.1:0-11538 GCA_051439545.1 Xenococcaceae cyanobacterium
ATAACTCACGAAATCTCGCCATTAGTTCGGTTTTACCCGTACCCATACCGCTCCAGAGAACAACTAGCCCCAATTTGGGCAGGCTCACTGCGTTGCTTAGAAAACGAGTATTAAGTTTCACATTGGGTGGATATTTATCACTAAGCCCCCGTTTTCTGGGAAAACATATTTTTCGGTAGTCTTTTAAGCTATATGCGTCCTCTATAATCGATCTTAGGAGTGCTTCGGCATCTTTACCGCGAGCAGCCACAAAATCATCGACCCCTTTTTCTGGCCCTGGTAAAAGAGCGACTTGACATTCTGCTCCAGCCGATTCAATAGCTTGACCCGTACGGAGGGTGGCTTGATAAACTGCATAGCGAGTTTTGGGTTTTTCTTCGTAATCGAAGAGGATGATGAATTTTCTACCCGCTTGAGCCATGGGCAGTATATCTGGATGTAATCTTTCCTGTTCCTTCTTACCAACCCGTCCATTCCAGATCCCAGCCAGAGCGATCGCCACAAAGCCCATGGAAAGTAAACAAGCAGCTTTTTTTTCTCCTTCGGTGAAAATAATCGGTATTTCAGGATGTAGAGTCAGCCACTCCCAAAAGCCGATCCGCTTGGTTCTGGCGGTTAAGCGTAAAGCCAAAGGAGAGTGATAACGCTTAATGCCATAGCGAGAAGCTATTTTATCCCAGATGTGAGGGGGAACATCAAAATAGGTGACGCGGTTGGCTACTTTGGGGGGAGATTCGTATTTAATTGGTTTGTTTTTGCTGCCAATAATTCGAGGATTGTCGGGTTTAAAGCGACCCCACATCATTGGTTGCCAATTACTATGGGGGTCTAGTCCTGATACCCACCAGCCTCCATCTTCTAGAGGAGCATAGCGATTTAACCATTTATCTCGAAGCCGACCATCGTTACGGCGATCGCTGTGGTCTAAGCCGTAAAGTAAATATTCGTGGGGAGAGTAGCCTGAGAGAGATTTAACATTAAGAGAAATGATTTTTTCCTCAACGCAACTGGCTAGCCATTCTTGGATGTGCTGGAAGACGATCATGTCGCTGTCCCCCCTTGTTTAGAAGGAAGGCAGCCGAGGGACAGCAGTGTAGGCAGCCAAAGTAAAAATTTTCTCCAAATAACTTCGATGTAGTTAGTGCAGGGCATTTTCGAGGTTTCTCCTGGTATTTGGTGAAACCCCTACTTAACTTCTGGGTAATTTCCTTGCTATTCTTTAATTAGTTTTTGTTTTTTGGTGGACATTTCTGTTAGCTTAGATTGCCTGGTAAGCAATCGAGCGGGAATCCTGGAGTAACAAGTTTTCTATCCGCAGAAGCTAGTAGAAGGTTCACTAAACTTCCTTATTTCTGCTAAATCAGACATTTACAGCTTTAGAGTGAGGGCTAAATCTAGATATAAGCCCTCAAAAGCCTATGAAAGTAGCGTATTTTGCGTTACAATCTTATAATGTTCTATTACTTTCAATGTGATTTTAATCATCAAATTGCTTGTACATAATCAAGTTATCAATAAATAATCTTATCAGAAGTTTTAGCTGTAAGAATAAAAAATTTATTTCCCAATCGCTGGGAGTCAGTGTATTGTTCCCACAGAAAATCAAAATATGAGCAGTAAAGTAAAACGATTATCCCTTCTTGTCCAAGACTTACGAGGTTCTCTTAGCAAAGGTCAATTTGCTAAGAAACTAGGTGTCGATCGTTCTACAGTTTCTTTGTGGGAGTCTGGTCAAGCTTATCCAGAGGCAGGAAATCTGCAAAAATTAGCTCATTTGAAGAATTGGGATCTAGAACAACTTCAAACCTATTTAATGGAAGGAGATTTACCTTCGGAAGAACCCTTAGAGCAAATCTTGAGAAAGATACGAACACTTCCTTCTGAATCGGTGGCTCAAGTAGCAGCAGTCGCAGCCACAACACTTGCTGAGAGAATGAAAGTTAAAGAAGTTTCCTTGAAAACTTAGTCTGTAATCACCTAAAAGATTGTAAAGGTTAAAGCTTGCCCGTTAAACTCAATGCGATGGTGGTTCATTAAGTCACGACCAATTATTAATAACTCCCCCATTTCTTCTACTGAACAACCAAATACTTGAAACAAAGAATGTTCATAACTATCAAAAACTAATCCAACTTCATAGGGAATGCCTAAAGTCATCTGACCGCTAAAGGGAATGCGAACTGAAGCTTTCTTAGCTTTACCCTTAACTTTTGCTAATAAAGGAATTGGGACAAGAGTACAATCAGAGCCAGTACCCTTGAATCCCTTGACATTTAACCGATGGGTCAGAATTAGAGCGGGAGGATTTTAAAGTGAGGGAAATCAAAGGAATGGGCGGAATTGCTGTTGAAACAAAAGTATAACTGTAAGTACCCACAGGTTAAGAATGAGACTCAACTTTTTTGATTAAAACAATTTGCTCTCCCACAGATTTTTTTACCCTGGTTAATAAAGCCTGATAGCTCAGATCGGCATCCAATACCTGATGATTTTCAAACCATACCCATTGACCTGAGTATTTAGTAAGTAACTCTGGCAACATTGACTCAAACATTCTTGCCTGACGGCTAATATAGGTTCGAGCCTCAGCATCTAGGTTTAGATGCTGTTGGTAAGCTTGGGTATTAATAGATGTTGACATAAAAGGGAAAATTTAGCTTTAAGTACATTCTACTTCGCCAAAAAGTCGATCTTGTTTTCGTTAAATCGTTATTTAACGATTTAACGAATTATCCATGATTCTCAGACCAAAACTCAAATATCTCTTTTAATAGTTCAACTTGACTCAGACCATAAGTAGCAGCAGCAATCTTAAAATCTCTTTTGAAAGTAGCTGGCACTTTAAAATTCAGATTGGCTAATTCTCCTGGTTCGGGCTTATTCAAGTTAGCTTTTGTTTCTTGGGGAGTAGGCGGTTCACCTTTATTGGATTTTTTACGTGGTGGGGGTGGTGCTTTGGCCATCTTATAACTTCTCCGTAATCCTGTTAATAACGTCTTGTACTACTTCATCAGCACGTTTTCTTAAGGAAAGATAAGAGACTTCAGAAATTGCTTTTCCTTCATCGCTGGCTCGACGATAGGCTGTTTTTTCGGGAAGTGACCCAGCCAGAGTTGTATATCCTGCTTTTTTGATATAGTTACGGGCTTCTTCTATTTCGTTGGCTCTATCTCCCACCCGACAAAGAGCAAAGACAATCTTGTCATCGGGTATCTTTGAATCAATTAGTTCGTGTGCCAAAAGTACGCTAGGTTTTAGATCGTCCAGAGATAGTCCTGTGGGTAAGATAACTAAATCACTCTTTTGGGCAATTTCTAGAGAGGCTTTGGTCGCATGGGGCGCACCATCAAAAATCATTAGGTCATGAACTTGGGCGTGTTTGAGTGCTTGAGAAACAGTACGGAAAGACTCAACGGCTACATAAGGTTGAATCTCGTTCATTTCCCTTCTTTTCTTCCAATCATTACTCGTCCCTTGAGCTATATCCAGATCGGCAATTTTGACATCCCATTTAGAGTACGCATATTCCCGTGCCAGAAGGCGCGAAAGAGTACTTTTCCCTACCCCTCCTTTCTGGGAAATGACCCCAATAAATACGGTCATCGTGATTTCGTCCTTTCGTCTTTTCGTTAAATCGCTATTTCGCTTTGTAATTATAGCCTCACTTCTAACTAAGGGTATTTAATCTGATTTTTAGTTTCTCAATCTCTAGCGATTTCGTCCTTTTGTTAAATCGTCTTTTCGTTTTTTCGTTAAATTACGATTTAACTACTTCGCTCTGTTTTAGTAGCTTGACTACCAGGAAAGATTTTATCAATGGGAGAAATATTGTTAGTTGTCCCATTCACTAACGATTTCGTTATTTAACGATTTAGCGAAATAAATAAAGAATTACCTGTATTTGATGTATCAAAGGATTAAATTGAGTAAAAGTAAAGCCCAGACTTCACATACTATAAAAGACAAAGCTATTTCAACTGGAGCGATGGGCGTAACTAGATTCAAAAAAGCCGAAGCCAACCATGCTTTTATAGGCACATGGCACATTTATGAAATGTCCGAATGGGATGAAGACTATTTTAATATGGAAGTCCAAGCCTACATCGAAATTCAATCAAATAATTCAGGTAATTTTCAGTTTGGGCTAGTCAGTGGTTATCTCGATGGTTATATAGAACAGTCAGGAAATAAAGAACGTTTTTCCTTTACCTGGGAGGGTCAGGATGAGATGGATGAAGCAAGCGGAAGTGGCTGGATAGAATTAAATGGTGATGATGAAGTAGAAGGATTAATTGGGTTTCATATGGGAGATCGCTCTACGTTTCAAGCCAAAAGAGTTAGTTAATCAAGCAAGATGACCCAGCCAAAAATCAACCTTACCATTCTCAAGAAACACCTTAAGACTCGTTCCCAAGCAGAATTAATCGCCGATATTGCCGAACTCTACAAAAGATTTCAACCAGTAAAAGACTACTACCAAATTCAACTCTATCCCCAAGACGAAAATCAGGTCGCAGCTAAATACAAAAAGATTATTGAAGACGAGTTTTTCCCTGCTCGTGGCTTTGGCAAAGCCAGACTATCAATAGCCAAAAAAGCCATTACTGAATACAAAAAAGTTAACAAAACAATTGTGGGCTTGATAGATATTATGCTGTTCTATGTCGAGCAAGGGGTGAGATTTACCGATGCCTATGGTGATATTGACGAGCCTTTCTACATCAGTATGGAAACGATGTATGAGAAAGCTATCAAAGAAATAATTAAATATAGACAGAAAGATACGTTTCAAAAACGTTGTCAAAAAATTGTACTAGACACCTCAGATATGGGCTGGGGATTTCACGATACTCTGAGCGAGATATATGAAGATGCTTTTCACTGTTAGGATAAAGTTCATAATAATTCGATAACAGCGTAAGATAGATGAAAGATAAGCAAAGTTTTCTTTCATCCCATGTACAAAGAGGGACAAATAATCAGGCGGAAAGTTATTTCGTCGAGTCCTAATCAGATTCCCCAACTTACCCCCCAGATGGAATTAAAACTCATTCAAATGTGGCTACATGGTAAGTCAGATGCTAGTCGCCGAGGCTATTTAACTGACGTACATCATTTTCTCGATTTTAGTCAGAAACGACTGGATGACATCGATTTAGCCGATATTCAGGATTGGGATACCTTTTTAGCCCAAAAGTACGCTCCTGCTACTCGTAAGCGTAAGTTAGCTGCGATTAAATCTCTATTTAGCTTTGCCCATCAAAACAAGTTATTAGCGGATAATCCTGGTGCTTCTCTCTCCACACCGAAAACCAAGGATGCTATTGCCGAGAAGATACTTACGGAAGATGAATGGTTCAGGCTGCTTAACGCCGAACCCAATCGTCAGCATCAGTTAATGCTCCAGCTACTCTACGAATCCCGTGCTAGGGTGTCTGAATTTTGTAGTCTCAAATGGAAGGATATTCGCGAAAAAGCTGATGGTTCGGCTTTGGTAACTTTATTTGGCAAGGGTAGTAAAACCCGTAAGGTGACGATTACTCCCCATCTCTGGCAAGCCTTGAAAGGGACGAAAACAGATGATACTAAAGGTAATGACCCGATTTTTCTCAATCTCAGACATCAAGCTTATTCCACCGTTCAGGTTTGGCGCATTGTTAAGAAGGCAGGAGAGAGAATAGGTATTTATGGCGTAAGTCCCCACTGGATTAGGCATACAGGAGCAACCCATCAGTTACTCAACGGTAGTCCCATTCATTTACAACAACAGGAATTGGGTCATTCTGGACTAGATATTACCAGTCGCTATTTACATATTCTGCCTGGGGAATACGGTGCGAGATACTGTAAAGTGCAGCTTCCCAGTAACTAAGCCGTGTCGAAAAGTTAAATTAATAAGTAGAGAGAGTAAAAAAAGGATAAAAATATGAGTTCAACTATCAAATTACCCAGTGGCAAACTAATAGATTTATCTCGTTTTGTTGCTATGTTACCAGCAGAGAATAAATATCAATTAAGTTTAGATGGGTTAAATATAGCTATCGAGATAGATGCAAAAGATGCTGAATTTATTAATCGAAAACTCGAATTAAGAGCGGATAGAAATAACTCTCATTTAGAAAAACAATGGGATAAAGCGAACCAACTCCGTAAAAATCAACCATTGATGCAATTAATTAAACAATGGAGAGAACAAAAAAACGGTCAACCTGCTACAGAAGAAGAAATACAGGAATATCAAGAAATCCAAGAATCTCTTAAAAGAAACCGTTTCAGCGAACGAGTATCTTAGTTTTAAAATACCTAAAATATTAAACAAAGCGTGATTGTCCTACTCGATTCAGGTGTTCTTCATACTCTAGTTAGTACCAGTAAAGTTAAGGAAGTAACTGATTGTCAAGATTGGTTTTATTACTTACTATCAAGAAGTGCTTTAATTGTAACTTCATCTCTTTGCAACTATGAAGTAAAACGAGAATTAATTAGAAGAAAAAAAGTCCAAGAAATTAATAATTTAAACCAACTAAAAGCTTTGATAGATTGTCTCCCTGTTGACGATTTAACCCTAGAATTAGCAGCCGAGCTATGGGCAGAAGCGAGAAATAAAGGAATGCCCACCGCCGACGATCTAAGTCTCGATGCCGATGTAATTATCTGCGCTCAATATAGATTGCTAGCCGAAGAATATCCTGGTAGATATGTTGTTATTGCCACTACCAATGTCAAACACCTGAGTCGCTTTACTGAAGCTAAAGAATGGCAAGATATTGATTTTTGAAATGAATCATCTCAAGACAAAGAGCAAAAACAACCTTCCAAATAGTTTGTCTGTTAATGTTCGTCAACTAAAAAGGGCAATATCTAAGTAAGTGTGTTCTTTTCATTATAAAAATCTTCATGATAAGACAAGGTTTCGATTGGCAGCGTTTTTGGTGTCCCATAACAGGTAATTTAAACTTAGATTATTCTGGTTTTCTCTACGATCCAGAGTCAGAGTATGGAAATTCTTATAATCCCGATCTAGTTAAGTTTGATGCTATATCAGATATACCTTGTTTAATCTTGTTAGGTGAAGCTGGCATTGGTAAAACTACGGCAACCAAACAAGAATATGAAAAAGTTGAAGATTGTCTACAGCCATCGCAAGATGACTGCTTATGGTTTTGTTTGGGTAAATATGGCTCTGATGAAAGTTTATGTAATGATATTTTTAAAGATGAGCGATTTAAAGCATGGCTGAATGGAACTTACAAGCTACATCTGTTTTTAGATAGTCTTGACGAAGGAATATTATCAATTAAAATACTTACTAGAATTCTTAAGCGAGAAATTGATAAGTTACCATGCGATCGCCTTTATTTAAGAATTACTTGTAGAACAGCAGAGTGGAAAGATAGTTTAACCGAAAACTTTAGAGAAAAATGGGGCAAAGATAATATTGGCATTTATGAACTATGTCCCTTACGCCAAATAGATGTTTTTGATGCAGCAAAAAAACAAGGTATTAATGCAGATAAGTTTTTAGAAGAACTTGCTGATAAACAAGCTGTACCGTTAGCAATTAAACCAATTACTCTAAAATTTTTATTGAGTATTTACATTAAAAATGATCGCTTTCCTTTATCTCAAAAAGAGTTATACGAGCAAGGCTGTTTGGAACTATGCAAAGAAACTAATCAAGATAGACTTGATTGTAATTTTTCAGTAATATTGAGCGATAAACAACGTTTAATAGTTGCAGGAAGAATTGCAGCCATAGCTATTTTTGCTAATAAGGTAGCTATTTGGACAAGCTCAGATTATGCACAAATGCCTGAATCTGACATGGCAGTTCAAGATTTATGTATCGGTAAAGAAGAAATTGACGGACAAGAATTTAATATTACCCCAAACTGTATTAAAGAAGTTTTATCTATTTCAGGACTTTTTTCTTCACGGGGTACACATCGTATGGGTTTTGCCCATAAAATTTATGCTGAGTTTTTAGCTGCATGGTATTTAACTCAACATCAAATACCTTTAGTACAGATAATGAGTTTAATTGTATCTCCTGAAGATGCAGCCAAAAAATTAGTTCCTCAACTTCATGAAACTGCTGCTTGGTTGGCTAGTCTAAATAGTGAAGTGTTAGAGGAAATAATAAAAACCGCTCCTGATGTTTTACTGTACAGCGATGTATCAGAAGATGCAAAGCTTCGAGAAAAAATAGTTAGTAATTTACTAAAACAATACGAACAAGAAAAACTATTCTATCGCGGTTTTAGCAATCATTTGAGATACAAAAAACTCAAACATCCTAAATTAGCAGAACAATTACGCTCTTATATTAAAGAAAACAATAAAAGCTTTGATGCTAGATATGAAGCAATTAATATAGCTGAAGTTTGCGAAGTCAAAGAATTACAAGATGACTTAGTAAATTTAGCATTAGATCGAACTCAAGAAATAAATTTAAGAGCTAATGCTGCTGCTGCTATTGTTTCAATAGGTGACTCTAACACAAAATTAAAATTAAAACCTTTAGCTGTCAAAGAATTACCAGAAGATGAAAAAGATGACATAAAAGGATATGCTTTAAGAGCAGTTTGGCGAGAGCATTTAAATATTGAAGAATTATTTGATATTTTGACTCCTCCCAAAAAAGCAAATTTTTATGGAGGATATCAGGGTTTTATCAAGAGAGATATTGTACCAAAGCTAAAGCAAAAAGATATAATTATTGCGCTTGATTGGCTTGAAAAGCAAGGTTTAAGATGCTTTGGACATCCATTTGAACATCTTGCTGACGATATTCTCTTAAAAGCCTGGGAAAATTTTGATAATCCCGTAATAGTCAAAGGTTTTGCTAAAGTAGCCTTAATTCAATTAAAAGAAAATAAAAATATTACAACGGTTCTAGATGATACTGAAAAAGAACGAATTTTTTATTCAGCTATAAATGATAACAAGCGCAGAAAACTTATAGAAGAATTAGTTTTATTGAGTGAAAATCCTGAAAATACTCTATATTTATTAGTTTTTTGTAGCTCAGACAATATTTTCTTGGAAAAAGATTTTTTTTGGTCACTCGAAAAAGTTAAAGCTATTACAGATAGAGAAATACAAGAAAAATATATTGAATTAATTAAGTATAATTTTAATCGTCAAGACACAAAACAAATTGAAGCTCTGGCTTTAGCTACCGAAACCAATCAAATTATCAATGAGCATTTTGCACGTTGGTTTCAAGCTATTGAACTAAACTCACCTTTAGCAGAAGAAAGGAAAGAACAATATAGTAAGGAAATTGAACGTAGGAACAGAATTCAGACAAATCGAAATAAACCTACTTTAACTACGCCTCCCAAAGAAAGAGTTTTGGTTTGTTTAGATGGGCTAGAAGCTGGAAATTTAGATTACTGGTGGCAACTATGTATGGAAATGACTCTTGTGCCAAATTGTAGACGCTATGGGAGCGATTTTGAGTATGATTTGACCAAACTACCAGGGTGGCAAGAAGCAGAACCAGAAACCAGAACTAGAATAATAAATGGTGCTAAAAAATATTTGCTCGAACAAACAAATATTAAATATGACTGGATAGGAACTAACACTTTTTGTAGATCGGCATTAGCAGGTTCAAAAGCATTATTATTACTATTAAGTCTTTGGCCATCAAAAGAATCACCTAATTTTTTAAATTCTTTATCTGCTGAAATCTGGCGAAGATGGACACCTGTAATTGTTGGGAGTCCTGATAACAGCAATAGAAAAGAGCCTTATTTCGATTTAGTCAAATTAGCTTACGAAAAAGCTCCGTTTGAAGCCATCGCTACACTATTAATACTTATTAATAGCAAAAATAAAGATAGTGATTATATTTCTGCAACTAGAGAATTTAAAAAGTGTTGGGACGAACGCTTGATGTTTTTCGTTTTGAATCAAGCAAGAAATTCTTCTCTTAAACCATTATGTATGGGCAATTTACTAGAAGAAGTTTTAAAACGTAATTACCCTTCAGCAAAAGATTTTATCAAATCATTAATTACTTATCCCCTACCTTTAATTGAAAAAGAAAGAAAAAAATCCATTGTTGCAGCGCAAGTTTTAATGAGAAATGCGACTAGCGATCTTTGGTCTGTTTTCTGGTCAACTCTTCAACAAGATGAAACTTTTGGTCGTGAAGTATTAGAAAGTATGACTTTTCACGCTCTACGTAGCGTAAATTTTGATTTAACTGAAAAACAAATTGCTGATTTTTATATTTGGCTACAAGAAAATTATCCTCATAATGAAGATCCTGATTATGATAATGCTCATTTGGTAGGGACTAGAGAAAGTATTGGTCATTTAAGAGATAATGTCTTGTATCGATTAAGAGATTGGGGAACACCTCAAGCCTGTCAAGAAATTCAGCGTATTGCTAATCATTTTCCAAAACTAGATAGGTTGAAATATGTGCTATTTGATGCCAAAAAAAATACTAGAGCAAAAACTTGGCAACCTCCTACACCTGCTGAGATTTTTAAACTAGTTGGCGATCGCGATCGACGCTTAGTCAATGATGGAAATGAATTATTAGATGTTTTGATTGAAGTAATGAACGAATTACAAGTCAAACTTCATGCTCAAACACCAGCCGTTATAGATTTGTGGAACGAAATTAAATGGACTCAAATCAGAAAACTGGCAGAATCCCTTGTTAAAAGATTAAAGCAATTTTTCGGTCTTGATAAGACTGCAAAAATTAATGTTTGGAGTAATATAAGTTGGAGAAAAATCAACGGTAATGCTTACATTCCCAAAGATGAAGAAAGGCTATCGGACTATATTGCACGTCACCTGAATGATTCTCTGAAAAATAAAGGCATTGTAATTAATCGTGAAGTCGAAATTAGAAGAGGTGAACGAACTGATATTCAAGTTAATGCAGTTGTTAAAGATACTAATGGTCAAACTTATGATTCAGTAGCAGCCATTATTGAAGTTAAAGGCTGTTGGAATTCACAATTAAATACCGCAATGGAAACTCAGTTAGTCAATCGCTATTTACAAGATAATACTTGTCAACATGGTCTTTATTTAATTGGTTGGTTTAACTGCGAGCAGTGGGATAGTAGCGATTACAGAAAAAATAAAGCACCAAAGATTAGCGTAGTAGAAGCTCAACAGGAATTCGATCTACAAGCTGAACAATTATCTTTATCTGGTGTCACAGTTAAATCTTTTGTCTTAAACACAGCACTCAAATAATCAAGGGTTTAAGTAGTTGACATATCTAACCTAATCGCTCTTACTCCTTTTTCGGTTTTAGGGTAATAAAAGGAATTTTTATTAATTACTTCCTTAGCTCAGGGGGAACAATCCAGAAAGTACATTTAGGATTAAGATCTTTTTGACACTTAATCAGACGGTCGAGATTCCACTCCATCAGTTCTCGTCCCGAAAGTTTAACAGAACGAGGATAGAGATATTCAGAAAACCGCATCCCTATTCCCATACACAGCATACCCCAAAAACCCAAAACCACCACAGGAGAAAGCCAGTCCGTCAACTTCA
>JBFRWK010000239.1:0-17513 GCA_051439545.1 Xenococcaceae cyanobacterium
AATTAAAGGCGGTCGTTGGAATCAAGAAATAGACAAAGGAGAAACTGTCAGTTTTGGATTTAATGCCAAAGTCGATAATCACACGATTACCAAACCCAGCAATTATAAATTCAAGCAACAATCGTTAGATGTCTCCCCATCACAACCCTCACCATCCCCCGATCCAAGTTCTGAGGCAATTACAGTTGGGTTTGAACAGCATAACGATGGGACTAAGTATAATCGTTCGGCGCAAGGTCAAGACTGGAATGTAGATTGGTCTGACTCCAAATGGATGAATAATTATGCATTTGTCAGTAATGATGAAGCTCATTCTCACGATAACTCTCTCAGAATTACTTATGCGCCAAATCAGAGAACAGGAGGTAGTGCAGGATGGGAACTTCCCGCCGAAAAAGAATACTATCTTTCCTATTGGGTTAAGTTTGAAAACAATTTCAATTTTAATGGTTCAAAGCAAAGTGGTGGCAAACTGCCAGGTTTAGCAGGGGCAGGAGGCTATTGTAGTGGGGGTCAAAATTGCAATGGTAGCAATGGTTTTTCTACACGATATATGTGGCGAGAGGACGGCAGAGTCGAGTTATATGTATATCACATGAATAAACCTACAAAATGGGGCGAAAATTTCTGGTTAGAAGATAAGTTAGGTCGAGATGTTTATTTTGAAAAGGGGAAATGGCATAATCTGATCCAACGAGTGAAAATTAATGATGGCAGTAAGTCTAATGGAGAAGTAGACGTTTGGATGGATGGCGATCGAGTACTTTCTCTCGATGGCATGAAATTTGTCACTAATAATAAAGGTATTGATGGTCTATTATTTAGTAGCTTTCATGGCGGTCACAGCAGTGATTGGTATCCAGACCAGACGCAACATAGCTATTTTGATGATTTTATCGTGACAACCGATGCTAGTGATGTGGGTTTATAGTCTGAAGCTCAAAAATCTCTAACATAATATTAAATCCAGACTAGATTTGGGGATGGTAACATAACATTTTATACAACTTGCTAATGTTGCCATGATTGCCAAAACGGATTTTATTAGTCATCTCAATCCTTCTCAACGTCAAGCTGTAGAACATTTGTTTGGACCTTTATTGGTTGTTGCTGGTGCAGGTTCGGGCAAAACTAGAGCTTTAACTTATCGTATTGCTAATTTAATACGCAATCATCAAGTCGCCCCAGAAAATATTTTGGCGGTAACTTTTACCAATAAAGCTGCGCGAGAAATGCGAGAGAGGATTGAGTATATTTTCGTGCAAGAATTGGCTTTAGAAAAATATGGAAAACAAGTAGAATTATTATCGGAATACGAACAAAAACAATTGCGATCGCGAGTTTATAAAAAAACAACTAAACCTCTGTGGATCGGTACTTTTCATAGTTTGTTTGCTCGTTTATTGCGTTACGACATCAATAAATATCAAGATGAACGAGGACGTACTTGGAAGCGTAATTTTTCGATTTTTGATGAGTCGGATGTCCAAAGTTTAATTAAAAATATCGTTACGAAACAGCTAAACTTAGATGATAAAAAATTCGACCCTCGTAAAGTTCGTTATGCCATTAGCAATGCTAAAAATCAGGGATTGAATCCCGAACAATTTCTAAAACAAGAACCAAATTATCGCAGTAGAGTAATAGCAGAAGTTTATAACGAATATCAGGCACAATTAGCAGCTAATAATGCTCTCGATTTCGACGATCTGATTTTTGTCCCTGCCCGAATTTTTCAACAAAACGAATCGATTTTAGGTTATTGGCATAGTCAATTTCAACATATTTTAGTCGATGAATATCAGGATACTAATCGCATTCAATACGAATTAATTAGATTATTAACTACCAACGCAGAGACTAATAAAAACGAGTGGAATTGGCAAGGGCGATCGCTCTTTGTGGTAGGAGATGCGGATCAATCTATCTATTCTTTCCGTCTGGCTGATTTTACTATTCTTTTGGACTTTCAACAAGATTTTGGCGATAGTTTGCCCGACGATGATACTCGTACAATGATTAAATTAGAGGAAAATTACCGTTCTCGCGAAAATATCCTTCAGGCTGCTAATACTTTAATTGAAAAAAACACGCAACGGATTGATAAAGTTCTCAAACCAACACGAGGGGTTGGAGAACAAATTTATGTTTACAAGGCAGAAGACGAGCAACAAGAAGCAAAATTTGTCATTCAACAAATCAAAACGATGGTAGAAGACAACCCCGAACTTAATTGGGGAAGTTTTGCTATTTTATATCGTACTAATGCTCAATCTCGTCCCTTAGAAGATTTATTAATTCATAGTAACGTACCCTACAATATTGTCGGGGGGTTAAAATTCTACGATCGCAAAGAAATTAAAGATGCGATCGCTTATTTACGAGTTATTGCCAACCCTGTAGATACTGTTAGTTTGCTGAGAATTATCAATACTCCCCGTCGGGGAATTGGGAAAACAACTATTAATTCTTTAGTGGATGCTGCCCAACAATTAGGTGTTCCTCTTTGGGAAATTTTGACTGATGAAACTTCGGTTAATACTATGGGCGGAAGAGCAGCTAAATCTCTGACTAAATTCGTGCAAATGATTGGAGAAACTCAAGCCCAATTAGAAGATTTAACCGCAGCAGAAATATTAGATCGGGTTATGGAACAGTCTGGGTATGTAGCAGATTTAAAAGCAAAAGGTACAGATGAAGCGGATAATCGTTTAGCCAACGTTTATGAATTGTATAACGCGATCGTCCAGTTTCAAGAAGATAATGAAGAAACTAGTTTAGAAGCATTTTTAGCGAGTGCCTCCTTAGCTTCCGATCTAGATAACCTCGAAGAAGGGCAAGAAAAAGTTTCTTTAATGACTCTTCATTCTGCTAAAGGTTTAGAGTTTCCCGTTATTTTTTTAGTGGGATTAGAACAAGGTTTATTACCCCATAGTCGTACTCTCAGCGATCCTCTAGAATTAGAAGAAGAACGCCGTCTTTGTTATGTAGGAATTACCCGCGCCCAAGAACAATTATTCTTGACTTATACCAGAGAACGTCGTCTTTGGGGTTCGAGAGAACCTGCTCTTGTTTCTCAGTTTTTACACGAATTACCCGAAGATTTAATTAGTAGTAATATTAATAACTCTTTTCGTCGTCGCTCTAAAACTAAAAAAACAATTAAAGTAGATAATAATATTTCTTGGTCGGTAGGCGATCGCGTTTTGCATAAAGACTTTGGCGAAGGAGAAATCACCCATATTTTAGGAACAGAACAAAAACCGACTTTAGCTGTAAAATTTCCTGACTTAGGTGCAACAAAAATTCTATCTAGAACAGCACCGATAGAAAAAATCGAGTAAAAGAGTTAGTGGTTAGTGGTTAGTGGTTAGTGGTGATTAGATATTAGTTGGGACTTATTTAAATAGTATCTCCACTTCTGATATTCCTAATCTTTTCTGCTTTAAAAATCGATAAAAACCACTAAGAATTTCCCATCACTCGAATAAACTCTAGAGGTAAACCATCGCTATCGGCAATAAAAGTCACCTCGTAAACGCGATCGCCAATTATTTGTTGAGTAGGTTCTAATAAAATTTTAAGAGGCTTGATTTGTTCTGGGTTCGTTTTTATTGCTTCGGTAAAATCATTTTTCAATTGGTTTAACCAGCTAGGTAAATCACTAGTAATATCGGTCAGATCGAAAGAAAGATGATAATAACCCACATAATGCTCATCGTTAAAAGCATCGGGTGCGGGTTTGGGTTCGGGAATTTGAATTAATTCTATTCGTCCCCCCAACCCTTCCAGCCAACAGGCGAGAGTATAACCAGTGGTAAAACGCTCTTTAACTTTCATACCTAACAATTCATAAAAAGCGATCGCTTGATGAATATTAGCCGTACGAATAGAAGCATGGTGCATCATTCAAATAAACGAAAATAAGGATAACGTAAGGGAACTCCTGGTTCTTTTTCTAAGGAAAAATTAATTATTTCCCAACGAGGATCTTCTGTTGATTCTGGACTGAATACTACTGGTAATCCATAGAGTTTAGGGGTTTTTGTGTCATTACTATCTCGCCAGGGATGACTTCTTTCTAAATAGGAACTGACTAAATCTTTATAACGATGGGCAATGGTAACTCTAGTAGCTTTGAACCCCTCTGTATAAAGTCGATCTAAGGCTTCGTGAATTTCAAAGCGAATACCATCAGGATGAGTATGTTGTCGATACCAAGTATCTTCCCAACGTCGCCACCGTCTACCAGAAGGAAGATGAACTAATTCTTTAGTCTCGGGATTAGCTTCAAAAGCACCATGACGGGAACAAAGATAAGTATCTGTAAGAGTTAAGGCAGGGATCGCCTGTCGGCAATGGGGACAATTAATTTCTGCACCGAATATAGGATATTGTAAACTTGTGTTCATATTAAAGCTTGTTTATTTACCTTATAGCACGCTCCAGTAGACGTAATCTTATTTTATTGATTATTAACTTACTAAAGAAATGAATCGATCGCTACCATTCTCTAATTCTTATTGGTCTACTCCCGATGTTTCTCAAGCTGCTTTTGTTGCCGATAATGCGGTAGTGATGGGGGATGTGTCTTTAGCAGAAGGAGTTAGTATTTGGTACACTGCCGTAGTGCGGGGAGATGTGGAAAGGATTGCCATTGGTCAATATACTAATATTCAAGATGGGGCAATTTTACATGGAGATCCAGGTATACCAACTATTTTAGAAGATTATGTTACCGTCGGTCATCGGGCTGTGATTCATTCTGCTCATATCGAACGCGGTTGTCTAATTGGTATTGGTGCAGTAGTCCTGAATGGAGTCAGAGTTGGTGCTGGCAGCATAGTCGGCGCAGGCTGTATCGTTACTAAAGATGTGCCACCGCGATCGCTTGTGGTGGGAGTCCCTGCTAGAAAAGTCAGAGAGCTTAGTTTGGCTGAAACTGAAGATTTACTCGAACACGCCAAACGCTATCAAAAATTAGCTCTCGTCCATGCAGGAGTAGGGACAGATTTAGGTTTTGTTGAAAATTCTGATTAATTTTTAAGATTTTAGCGGGCGACTAGGAAAACCGAACAAATTAGTATATATATATAATTAGAGTAATGAAATTAAATTAATTTTAAATAGCTTAAGATATTTAGGGAGGAAAGATAAGATTATGGATTGGCGTGTATTAATCGTAGTTCTGCCTATCGGAGTCGCTGCTGGCTGGGCAATTTTTAACATTGGTGCAGCTGCGGTCAGACAAATACAAAATTATACCAGTAAAAATACATAATACAAAAACCAGCCGTAATTATGTAATTATTTAGTTAGAAACACGATCGCTGCCTTTGTTTGGAGGCAGCTTTTTTAGTCACCGTTACTCGGCTGTAGTAGCGCGTCTAAGCTAGAATATTGGGTTAAAATTCTAGAAAAAGAGATTATTAGCGAGGAAGACTATCCACCTACTAAATAAATCAAACTAGACCCGCTAGTAATGTAATATAGTTCTGACCTAAATTAGTTAAAAATTCCCGAGGCAAAGTAAACTGTGGTTTTGAGTGAAAATAAAAAAGGTGCAGTCTATGTTTAAAACTATCTTGTTTCCTGTCGATCGCAGTCGAGAAGCTCGTGAAGCAGCAGAAATAGTAGCCAATATGGTTAAAATTCATGGTAGCAATTTGATCGTACTTTCAGTTGTCGAACAAAAAGAAGGCTCGGCAATGGGTTCAGAAGCCGAAGTAGCTAAAATCTTAGAAGGAGCTAAAGCTTTATTTTCTCAGCAGGGGATTGATGCCCAAGTTATTGAAAGAGAAGGAATCGCTTCTTTTACTATTTGTGATGTAGCCGATGAAATTAATGCGGATTTAATTATCATGGGCTGTAGGGGTCTAGGATTAATTGAAGATGGAGTAGAGGAAAGTGTGACTAATCGAGTGATCAATCTTTCCCCTTGTCCTGTATTAGTAGTACCTTAAACTTTATTTTGACCTAAAGAAGCAAAAATTTTATTATTTTTTGGAGCCAAATCTAATATTTGTGCTTTAATTCTTAGGGTAAGTTGTTGTCTAGCACCAATGCGATCGCCGTGACTAATTCTTCCCCTCCTCCCGATCCCTCCCAATCTCCCCAACGTCGAAAGCGAATCCTGAGTTTTGATGAAAGAGTAGCAATTATTGTTGCTTTTACTACTATCGGTGCAATTTTATACTGGTCGTGGACAGGGGGCAAAAATAAATTATTTTCTCAAACTTGGCAAGGATTTCAATCTACTCTAGAAGATACGGCAGTATTAGAAACAGACCTCAATCGAGTATCTAGGAATAGGAGATCGATCGGCGTATTTGATGATGATGATATCCTTCCTGAGGAGCGAATAGTAGAAACTGAGGTAGAAGTCATACCAGAAATTGCCTCACAGCCAAAACCAGTTGATACTTTACCTTTCTCCTTAGAAAATAGAGGGATTAGACGCGAACGAGAAACTGCTGCTATAGATAGATATTCCGAGCCAATTATTGTCCCTCCTCCTCTACAACCAGAAGAAACTACACCCCCAGAAACAGCAGAAACACCAACTCCACCAGCAGAAACTACACCTCCAGAAACAGCAGAGACTCCCACCCCACCAGCAGAAACAGCAGAGACTCCCACCCCATCAGAAGCTACCTTTGAGGATGTTCCTCCAGAACATTGGGCTTATCCTTTTATCGAACCACTTATTTCCCAAGAATTGATAGTAGGTATATCTGATAATGAATTTCAACCAGATTCACCAATTACCAGAGCGCAATTAGGTGCAGAAATTGAACAAGCTTTCAAACAAGAACAAAGTCAAGACTTAATTAATTTTGAAGATGTCGATCGAGAAAGTCAGGCAGCCGAAAAAATTAATGAAGCAGTTAAAACAGGTTTCTTGAAAGGCTATCCAGGGCAAGTTTTCCGTCCCGATCGACAAGTACCCCGTCTGCAAGTGTTAGTTGCTCTTGTTTCTGGTTTAGATTTGAAGTCAGAGCAAGATCCAGAGACCGTATTAAGTGCTTATCAAGATGCAGAACAAATACCAGATTGGGCAAAAGAAAAAATAGCGATCGCCATTGAATCAGGGTTAGTAGTTAATCGACCCGAATTCGAGTCAGAATTACTTTATCCTAATAAACCTGCTACTCGTGCTGAAGTTGTCGCCATGATTTATCAAGCACTTGTAAGAGCGGGCAGAATAGAATCAATATCTTCTCCCTATATAGTTCCCAATCCTTAAAAATTCTAAATAACTCAATAACATAACAAAATTAGTGATTATCTCTTGAGTTTTAAATAAATCAAAAAATACATTACTTTTCTTTACATAAAATAGACATCAAAAAAATTATTGACATACTAGTAGAGAAAAATGATAGCTGTTAGTCACAGCAAATAAATACTGTGAAATGCGAAGTAAAATATAAACCTGCTTTTGCTGCTATCTTTATTACCTTAGACCCTGGAGAAAAAATTACTGCCGAAGCAGGGGCGATGGCTAGTATGGATAGTAAAATAACCATGAAAACTGAATTTTCTGGTGGCTTTTTCTCTGCTTTAATGCGGAAGTTTTTTGGTGGCGAATCTTTATTTGTGAATGTATTTATTAATGAAACTAGACAACCATTAAACTTGGTTTTAACCCAATCTATTATTGGGGATATTGAAGAAATAGATCTTAAAGGAAGAGAACTTTGTTTCCAACCAGGGGCATATATCGCCCATACTCCAGGAGTAAAAATGGGAGTGCGTTGGGCAGGTTTTGCTAGTTGGTTTGCAGGAGAAGGATTATTTAAATTAAAAATAGGCGGAAGAGGAAAAGTCTTCTTTGGTGCTTATGGCGGAATAACCAAAAAAACTATTTCTGGGGAATTTATAGTAGATAACAGCCATTTAGTAGCCTACGAACCAGGAATAACGATGAAAATTGGACTTTCTGGTGGTTTACTAGGTTCTGTAACTTCTGGAGAAGGTTTTATCAATCGACTTTCTGGCAAGGGGGATATTTATCTCCAGTCTCGTAGCATCAGTGGATTAGTCGGATTTTTGCGTCCTAAAATACGATGAATATAGAACTTTTACATCAACCCGATAGCGCGATCGCTCGTGTTAGTCTTAATGCAGGAGAAGAGTTAGTCGCCCAAGCTGGGGCAATGATTGCTATGAGTGGCAATATTAATCCCAGTACCACCCTCAGACGCGGAAAAGGAGGGGGTATTATGGGCGGACTAAAACGGATGATGGCAGGGGAATCTCTATTTTTAAGTGTTTTTCGTTCTCCTACAGATAATAATCAAGTCTGGTTAGCACCAAAATTATTAGGGGATTTATTAATCTATGAGATGAAGGGACAAGATTTAGTTGTTCAAGCTACTTCCTATCTCGCTTGTAGTTCAGACGTAGATATCGATCTGGGTTTTCAGGGACTAAAATCACTCTTTTCTGGAGAGTCCATTTTCTGGTTAACTATTTCTGGTTACGGACTGGTTTTACTTACTTCTTTTGGTGGTATCTACGAGATAGAAGTAGATGGAGAATACATAGTCGATACTGGACATATTGTTGCTTTTGAAAGAAGTCTGGATTTTAGTATTTCCAAACCTGGTTCTAGTTGGATAGGCGCATTTTTAGGTGGAGAAGGGTTAGTTTGTCGTTTTCGCGGACGAGGAAAAGTTTACTGTCAAACTCATAATCCTGGTGCATTTGGTTTTGCCGTCGGTTCAAAATTACCACCCCGTTAATTAGTTGTTAGTTGTTAGTTGTTAGTTGTTAGTAATTAGTTTTTCTATCTGAACTTCTAGAACTCCTGTAACTCCTATCAAATATAAAATCATGAGAAACGATATCAGTTATCAAGTAGAACATTCTCCTGCTTATGCTTCTTTAATTTTGGATTTAGAAGCAAATCAGACGGTATTAGTCGAAGCTTCTGCTATGGCAGCGATGGATTCTTCTCTCAAGATGAAATCAAAAATAAAGGGAGGATTAATGAAAGGCATCGGCAGGATGTTAGGAGGAGAGTCTTTATTTATCAATGAATTTACCGCCCAAGGCAGAAAAGGACAACTGTATATATCTCCTGGTGTTCCTGGGGAAGTTCGACACTATTATCTCCATGAAGAATGTAGTTTGATGGTGCAATCTTCTGGTTTTGTCGCTTGCAGTCCAGAAATAGAGATAGATACTAAATTTCAGGGTTTTAAAGGCTTTTTTAGTGGAGAATCTTTATTTCTATTAAAAGCAACAGGAAGAGGAGATTTTTGGTTTAGTTCTTATGGGGCAATAATTGAAATTCCTATCGCTGGTGATTATGTAGTGGATACAGGTTACATTGTTGCTTTTGAAGATACTTTAAACTACAAAGTAGAAATGATTGGTGGTTTATCTTTTAAAAGTTTAAAGACAGGAATTTTTGGTGGAGAAGGTTTAGTCTGTCGTTTTAGTGGAGAAGGACGTTTATGGATTCAATCTCGTAATCTTGCTCCTTTAATTAACTTTTTACAACCTTTCCGTCCAGTTAAGAGTAATTAGATAGATATTCTGAAATTCTGCAACTTCAGCAAATTCTGTAACTCCCGAACTTCTGCAAGGGGAGTTCGCGAACTGCTCCTACCTGAAATACTAACAAACAAATGTCTTATCATTCTCCTTCTAATCCTAAAAATGCGCCCCCAAGTAATCGTCAATTTCTTATTGTCATTGGAATGTTTTTAGGCGCGATCGCCCTATTTTTTTGGGTGTTAAAATTATTTTTAAATGGCATTATCGCGATAATTCCCCCAGAAGTAGAACAAAAATTAGGAGCGATAATTGTACCTGTTTACGAACGACAAGCAGAACCTTCTCACCAACAAGATACCTTAAATAAATTACTCGATCGACTAGAAAATAATTTACCTGAAAAACAAAATTCCCAGAGAAATTATCAAGTATTATATATTCCCGAATCAACTATAAATGCTCTTGCTCTCCCAGGAGATAAAATTGTTATCTATCAAGGACTAATAGAAAAAGTAAGATCGGAAAATGAATTAATGATGGTATTGGGACATGAATTAGGACATTTTGCCCATAGAGATCATTTAAGAGGGTTAGGAAATACTTTAATAATTAGAGCTTCTCTTGCTTTTTTCCTGGGAGATTTAGGAATCTTTCAAATACCAGTAGGTAATACAGTAGAAACTATAGCTAATGCTCGATATTCTCAGTCTCAAGAAAAGCAAGCTGATGCTTTTGGTTTAACTTTATTAAACAAAACTTATGGTCATGTAGGTGGTGCTACAGACTTCTTTACCAGACTAAGTCAAGAAGAAAATAGCACTATTTCTTTTCTATCTAGTCATCCCACTTCCAAAGAAAGAATTCAAGAACTTAAAAGCTTAATTAAAGAAAATAATTATCCGAGTAAAGAGCGATCGGCTTTACCACCGACTTTAACTAATTTGTCCGAGGATTAATAAATAATAAATGACTGAGTGCTAAATAAATTTTATTTTTTTAATTACAATTTACATATTGAAAAATTATTGCTAGTAAATCAGAACGATTTAATGGCTTAGTTAAATAAGCATCTGCTCCTGCTAATTTCGCTTTAGTTCGATCGATCGATCCTTTTTGCTGACCTAAAATAATAATGGGAACTTCTTTAAACTGAGACTGTTGTTTTAAAAGATTACAGAGTTCATAGTTATTCATTTCCTCTAGGTCGAGATCGAGTAAAATTAAATCTGGTGATAAATTAATTAACTTTTTCAAAGCAGTACCAGGAGCTTCAAAAGAAGCAACTGTAAATACTTTCTTATCTAAAAAGTAGTTGATTTGATACTGTGTTTTGATAGATTTACCAAGACAAGCAATTGTCCAATTTTTGTTAACAACATCAATTTCTTTGGTTTGAGTTTGATTTTCTAAGTTAATTGGGCTATTTTCAGATTTACTTTCTTTTGTATTTAACTCTCGATCGATAATTTTAGGTAGCCGATCGAAAGGGGGCTTAGGTTCTTTTAAGATAATGGCATTATTAACTATAGAAGGATAAAGTATTTTAGCAATTAAAAGTTCGTCTTTATCAGTTAAAGCTGCCAATTGACGAAAACTAAGACCCTTTAATAATCTAAAAATAGCCTGATTTTCTGCCAACCCTAAGTTATTTTTACTGTGAGAATCAAAAGAAAATAAAGGACGTTGATATGAAGAGTAAATATGAGGTTTGAAAGTCTGCCAAGCTTTTATTCTTCGTTGACAAGAATTAGCAAAATCATAAATTTTGTATATACAAAAATTGTTAAGTTTGTAATTATTTTTGATAAAATCACTATAAAAATGATCGGTTAAACAGAAAAGAGATTCGCAAACTTCATAAGTTATTCTGGCGCAAATAAGTGATGCTTCTTCATTACTAATATAATTCTGTCCGTATAAATAAGAAATACATTGATAATCGGTTGGTCTTCCTTCTCGATCGTGTAAATGATGACAAAAATTATTAATTATCTCTTGAACGATATTATTTTTTAAAGTTTTATTCTTATGACTGAGACGATGCAAATTTCTCTTTAGTCTTTCAAAAGGTAATAAGGTATTAGTGCTATAAATCAAGTGACCATTATAAAAGTAACAAAAATACTCGATCGAACCATCATATATTTGTAAACAACCATTAACCTTATGTTCGGATAAGCAATTAAAAATTCCTGAAACTGATTCTTCTTTTGCGACTCTTTCTTTAATTCCAAATTGAGCATTCATTGCTATTAGTTAGTTATTTATTATTTTCTTATAATTCGGCTTAAGTTAAATATTTATAAACTATATTAAATAAATCCGATTTAGTAAATGGTCTAACTAAATAGCTAGTTGCACCTATTAATTTAGATTTAGTTAAATTGATTAAACTCTGATTATTAGAAATCATAATAATCGGAGTATTTTTAAAATATTGATGACCCCTAAGTAGACTACAAAGCTCATAACCATTTAGCTCGGGTAGATCGATATTTAAAAAAATTAATTGTGGTTGAAATTCTAATATTTTAGCAAAAGCATTTAAAGATTCCGAAATCATCACTACATTAAATAGCTCCTTATTTTCTAGAAAGCTAGTTATTTTTTGTTGATTTTCTAACTGATGCTCGACACAGACTATTTTCCATTTAGTGACTCTAGATTTTTCTGTGTCTCCATAAAAAGAATAAATCTTACTTACTTCTATTTCCCGATTTTCTATTTCTTTTTCATGATTACTATTTTGATCGATTATAGGAAGTCGATCGAAGGGAGATTTTGGAGGACGAAGGATAATAGTTTTATTGAGGATTGAGGGATAAAGAATTTTAGCAACAATTAAATCATCTTTATCAATCAAAGCACCGATCTGGCGAAAATTTAATCCCTTCAATAAATTACAAATAGTTTTATTTTGCTCTGGAGTTAAACCCGCTATATTATTTGTTTGTGTAGCTAGATAGGGACGTTGATAGGAAGACCATATTTCTGGATTAAATACTTGCCAAGCTTGTACGCGCTTTTGGCATTGTCGAAAAAAAGTAATCGGGTCTAATCTGAGTAATATAATTAAATCGTAGTTTTCTCGGTAAATAAAATTACTATTAGCCAGATTAGATAAATTGAGCAAAGATTCAAATACTTCTCTTGAAATTCTTCTAATTAATGTAACGGCCTCTTGTTGCTCGATTTTTTTTGCTTCTAATAACCAAATAATACTTTGATAGTCTGAGGGGAATTGGGTATATTCCTCTAAATCATTCCTAAATTTTTCTCGTCCTTGTTTAATTACTTCATTAGTCAGTTGGCTATTTTGATTGCTTAGACGACGTAAATGACGTTCTAATCTCTCAAAAGGAGCTAAAGAATTAGTAGCATAGAATAATTTTCCTTGGATTACATGGACAAAGTAAATAACTGAATTATTAATAATCTGTAAGCAGCCATCCACTTCTCTTTCTCTCAACCATTCCAATGCTTCTTCTAATACAAGAGGTGGTTGATTATCTTTCTCTGTTGTGGATGAGGAAGGATCGCTCATATACTCCAAAGACCAACTAAAATCAATACAGTTTTAGCATACCCATTTACAGATATACGTCTAACACTTGGCTCTAGATTATTTTTGCTTCTTTTCTTTAAACAAATAAAACTGAAAATGCTAGAATATTACATCAATGATTAAAAAAGGCAAATCCTCAGGCATTAGTTAAAATGATCTTAGTAAGTTAATGGCAATGAGTCTGTCATTATTTATAAAAAAAGAGGACTTAGTCTTCACGATAATAAGCAATTTTTTTATTACTTATTGCCATTTGAGCAAGCTAAAGCTTTATCTAAACCAAACAATAAAATGACAACCGAAAATATCCGTTTACGTGCTGAATTTATTAATACCGATGTAATTGCTCGCAACAGTGGTAAAAAATTGGGAGTAGTCAAAGAAGTATTAGTCGATGTAGATCGCAGAGAAGTAGTAGCATTGGGTTTAAGAGACAATATCCTCTCTGTTTCTGGAATACCAAAATATATGTATCTAGACAGTATTCGTCAGACTGGAGATGTGATCTTGGTAGAAGACGAAAACGTAATTGAAGATATCGACATTGAACTTTACAGTCAATTAATTAACTGTGAGGTTATTACCGAAGCTGGAGAGCCTTTAGGCAGAGTTAGAGACTTTCAGTTTAATATAAACGATGGCAAAATTGATTCATTAATTATTGCTTCTTTGGGTATTCCTCAAATTCCCGAACAATTAATTAGTACTTACGAATTATCAATCGAAGAAGTTGTTAGTAGTGGGCCAAATCGTCTGATTGTTTTTGAGAACTCGGAAGAAAGAATTACGCAGATAAGTGTAGGCTTAATCGAGCGTTTGGGCATTGGTCGTCCTCCTTGGGAAAGAGAAGATGCCAGTTACTATCCTCGCATTGTTGAGCAAGAAAATCAATTGCCAACAGGAACAGTTCGTCCTCCTGTCTCTCCACAAATCGAAAATAGAACTCCCTTGATGGAAGAGCGATGGGATGAAGATGAATGGCAAAGAGCAGAAATCGTTACTCCACCACCAAAACAAGCAGAAACAATACGTTACCCAGAAGAATATGAAGATAGTAACTGGGGTGAAATTCAACCAGAAGAAAAAGTTTATGACGCTCAAATTTACGAAGCTAAACTAGATTCAGATAAATACGATAATGATTACCAATCTGGCGAACCTCCAGAAGATATGTGGGACGATGATATAAAATCAGATTCTTATAATCCTACCCCAGTAAATATTCCCAAAAAACAAAAAGCTCCTGAATACGAAGAAGAAGCAGGGTAAAAGAACCAGTCATTCCATTTATCCTAAACTTTGAGTAGGCTTGAACTTTTCTCAAGCCTTATTAGCCCTACAAAAAAAGGCTTTAATCTCAAGGAATATTGAATCAAAGATTAACATTAATCTCTAGGTTATTTGCTTCCAGATTCAAGTTAAGCTGAGAAATAAGCAAGAATAAATTTAATAAATCACCTATGCAGTTTCGATCGATCGCCTTATTTTTACTTTCTAGTTTATTTTGGGCAGCTAGTTTTTTTGTAACTCCAGCAGCTAATGCCTTAACACCGATTAAGCTATACGATATCTCTTATGAACCTTGTTCTGGGGCAATGGCAGAAGGTACTGTTAGCAGTGGTGATATGAGACCAGCTAATTGCTTTATTGTTAAAGGAAAAGCAGAAAATAATTCAGGTAAAGAAGTCGTGGATGCTGACGTTTTTGGTCGCATTTACGATGCTAATGGTGACAATGTAATGGCAAACCGAGGACGAGTTGGCACGATTTTAGAAGTACCGCCAGGGGTTAGTGATTTTGAAATCAGAATTAGTGTTCCTGCTAATCAACCGACACCCCTGACAATGAAGAAATTTAAGGCTTCTGGGTTTGCTCAAAAAGTGCGCCCTTTCTACTATGATGATTAGAATCCCATAGCTACAGTGGAGGATGCTGTTTCTAATACACCCTGTAAAATCTGAAGCGCGAAAATAGCCAAAATAGCAGAAAAGTCTATCCCTCCAATTGGAGGGATAAAAGAGCGGAAAATATTAAGATAAGGATCGGTTACTGGACTTAAGAAAGAAATAATTTGGAATGCCCACTCTGCGGTTTGAAACCAAGAAAGCAAAATCCGTACAATTAGCAATACGAAGTAAATTTGAAGAAAAGAAGCTAAAACTGCAAATACGAAATCCATAAATAGAAAATTCTCCAAGATAGTTTGATACTAATATTATCGATCATCATAGCTTGCAATCCTACATAAAAGTTAGCTACCTAAAGTAGGTATTACCGCCCTTCAAATTTCTTACTTACTATTTCTTAGTTACTACTCGATCGATCATAATATCTACAAAAACTTTAAACGTCGATTTATCTGGTTTTAAAACCGTACAGCCCCGCGTACCGTTTTTTGCGCCGATGGGACTAACTGGCATATCTTGGGAGATGAACCAAAAGTTACTCTAACTATTAGCGTACCAATTGGTCTATAAGGCTCGATGGCGATAATGGCAGTATCACTCTGAACACGGACGGCGCGTTCAAGCACCTGAGGAAACCTCAGGTGTCAGCACCTCACTTACTTTGATTGATGATGCTGTAACCAAATATCAAGATATCAACTTAGAGCGACAATCCTTAGTGGATGCTAGTGGCGAAAAAATAGGAAATATTTCTTTACTTGGCGAAAATATCAATATAAGTGATGCTTCCTTTATTTTGTCTCAGAACAGAGGAAATCTTGTTGGTGGTTCGATCGATCTAAAAGCCAATGGCTCGATAACTTTTTCAGGTAATTCTCCTGATGGTGAGATTTCTAGTCGTATTCGTTCAGACGTGTTAAAAATTGGAGAAGGAAAAGGGGCAGATCTAAATATTTCTGCTAATCAATTAATTCTTGAAAATATAGGCACAATTCAAACAGCTACTTTTAGTGATAGTGCTAACAGTGTTGGTGGCGATATCAATATTAAGACGGTTGACACCGTTAGTTTAAACGATGGTGTTATTAGTGCTAGTACTTTTGCAGGAGGAAACGCTGGAAATATTAATTTATCGACTTCTTATCTTCAAATCACGAATGCAGGAAGTATAACTTCTTCTACCGCGACAAGTATAACTTCTCCTTCTGTTGCGACTGGTAATGGAGGAGATATAGTGATTAATGCCGAAGAAATAAAGCTTGGTGAAAGTAAGGTCGATGCGAGATCGACTATATCCTCATCATCTTTGAGTGATGGAGATACTGGCAATTTACTAGTTAACACTAAGAATTTACAAGTAGAAGGTGGAGCAGCTTTTTCGGCTTCTTCTTTTGGGAATGGAAACGCTGGAAATATAACGATTAATGCCTTTGGTTCAATTACCGTAAGTGGAACAAATAACAATTTTCAAGGAAGTAGCAATCCTCAAACCACTATTCGCGCAGCCGTTGAAGCTATAGATGCTAATGCTCAAAGAATATTTAGATTACCTGAAGTTCCAACGGGAAATGCTGGAAACTTGACGATTAATACTCCAGCATTAAACATATCTCAAGAAGGAGTTATAAGCGTAGAAAATCAGGGTACGGGAAGTGCGGGAACACTTTCTATTAATGCCGAAACTCTAAATCTAGACGAAGCTGGAAGGATAACTGCTGCTGCATCTTCGGGAATAGGCGGTAATATCGAACTCAATGCCCAAGACCTAAATATCAGCAACGATAGCCAAATCACGGCTACTGCTACTAGTGATGGAGATGGGGGCAATATTACCATCAACACCACTAATTTAACCGCAAAAAAAAACAACCAAATAACAGCTAGTGCCAACCCAGACAGGGCATATCTAACACTCTTTCCTGGAGACGTTTTACGCCCTAGTCCCGATAATTATTATAGTTATCCCAGTCAAACCGATACAGACGTAGTTTTAGAAGAGCCAGAATATCAAGAAAAATTAGACAGAATAGTACAAAGATATCTAGAGAGGCTAGAATCAGAACCAGAACCAGAACCAGAACCAGAACGGACATCTCAAGCTGACGGGGTTTCCCCGTTAGGCGTGTCCTCATCTGGTTTAATTTGGCAACCAGGCGACCCAATGATTAATGCTACGGAAATAGTGGAAACAGAGGATGGTGAAGTTTTTCTCGTTCCACCAGAAGAAAAACAAGAATTTTTAGAAAAGTTAAGATGCGGTTCTTACCTAATTAAACCGTAGCGCGATCCCTTCGGGATCTGGCTTCGCCAGCCCGCTCTACCACAAAGATAACTGACCCTCAATAACTGGACCATACCTGCTTCTATGTACGCAAGCTCGATCGACTTGGTCTTCTTTGATGAGTATAACTGAACTTCCCCCATACAAAAATACTATTCACAGCCCTAAAGCCCATGCAGCAAGCACTATAGCAGTTTTTTCTTTTGACTCCATACATGGACACAAAAAAGATATATTGACCCCAACGATCGCG
>JBFRWK010000240.1:0-17197 GCA_051439545.1 Xenococcaceae cyanobacterium
CCTTAAGGCACTTTGTTGAGTAAATTCCCGCTTCTCCCTTCCCACCCTTCAAGAACCGGCCTTCCGACGGGTTAGGCTAAAAGAGCGATCGCGCTTTGGGGAAAACCAACTTTTTCCGATTGCTCCCTAAACAAGATAAGTTTCAACCTAAACCAATCAATGAATGTTTGGCTAATGTTTTCAATAAGATAGAGCAAGGTTCATCACCTGCTTATCCAACAGGTTTAACAGATTTAGACTCACTTATTGGTGGCTTAATTAAACAAGATTTAATTGTAGTTGCCTCTCGTCCCAGTATGGGTAAAAGTTGGTTGGGCTGTTATTTAGCTGATTACATTGCTAAACATGAAAACAAACCTGTTGTGTTCTTTTCTGCTGAAATGTCGGAAGAACAGTTAACTAAACGTTTTCTCTCGATGCACACTGGCATTGATTCACAGCGATTAATTCATAACCAAATATATGAGGACGAGTACGATTCTTTAGTCGAAGGTTTGAGTAATTTAGCAGAATTACCAATTATCATTGATGATACTCCTGCCAGTGAATTAACACCAACTAGAATACGTTCTGTACTGCGTCGTATTCAGTCTGATAAAGGAGAATTGGGGCTAGTAGTACTTGATTACATTCAGAAGCTAGGAGATAGGGCTGCGGGCAATCGAGCGCAAGCCATTGGGAAGTACAGTGGTAGTTGTAAGGACATTGCCAAGATGTTCAATATCCCTTTTGTGGCTTTGGCTCAAATTAACCGAGGCGTTGAGAGTCAGAGTAATAAACGTCCTACTATGGCTTTGATTAAGGATTCAGGAGATTTAGAACAGGACAGCGATCTGCTTTTGATACTGTATCGAGATGAATACTATCAATCAAATACCGACGACAAAGGTGTGATGGAGATAATTGTGGGTAAGAATCGCAATGGTGCTACAGGAACTTGTCGAGTCCAGTTCGACCCCTGCATAGGATTATTCCGCAATGTAGAGAAATTGCTAATCGTATATACACTTGTGAAAACTGTGGCACAAAAGTTAAAAGTCCAATAGGACTTCATAATCATAGAAAATACGAGCATGGCTACAATCACAAAGTAGTCAAAGTTATTTCTTTAAACGAGCGGGAAGATGTTTATTGTCTTAGCGTTCCCGAGTATCATAACTTTGCTCTCAATGCAGGTGTATTCGTTCATAACTGTGGTATGGCTGCGGTTAAAACTCCATTTAGTGCCACTCAACTAGAAGGAAAACTGAAAAAAATTCGTCAAGACATCGAATCTGCTATACCTGTTGGCTTCAATCAAAACAAAGAAATTGATAAAACAGTTATTAACTGGCAGGGTTGGCAAGATTTTAAACAATTGCATCCAGGAGTCAAATGTTATCGTATAGATAGAGTACAAGCAGGTTAGAGCTATCTCTTGTACAAACTCAATATCCAGGCGTTACGAGGAGTGAGGAAAGCCTGAAGAAATTGCCATGTCTAGGAATTAATAGAGATAACTTATCTGCTTACACCTACACAGCAAAAAATTCAAATCTACACGAGAGATTATTATCTCGTGCAGAAAATATTGTAGAGAGCAATTTGGAGGTAAGAAGATGTCTTTTATTAAAAAAAATTTGTTCCTTGCTAGTTTTGTAACTTTAGGAATACTCCTACCTACTGCTTTTTTATCTGCTAATGCTTTTGAGTTAGGAGATGGACGTACTGCTTTTATTCAAGCACCAGTGCTAATTCGTACCGCTGCTAGTCGTTCGACTGTCAATAGCCCTTCTACTTATCAATTTACAATTGAAGTACCTAAAGATGCGGAAGAAGCAGTCAAAGCAATTACTATCTCCCCTCAAGAAAATGCTCAAAAGATTAATTTTAATGTAAGTAAAAGTGAGGCTTTTATCGGCGATAGTTTTGCTGGAGGGGCAGATCTTTCTCTAGCCAATATTGGTGGCAGTCAAATTAATGACTCCAATGAAGTAACTTTTGTTTTTGACGAGCCAGTTGAACCTGGAAATACAGTCACAGTTTCTCTTAAAACCAATAAAAATCCTCGCATTCCTGGAGTTTATCTCTTTGGTGTTACTGCTTTTCCTGAAGGAGAAAATAGTCTTGGTTTATACTTAGGTTCTGGTCGATTACACTTTTCCAGTCATTAACTAGCCGATCGCTAAAAAGCGATGTTTGGCTTGACATTTTGTGATTATAGTACGATAGCATCTCTAGAAGTGCAGAGAGAGATTGATTAACGGGACTTATGACAATACATCAAGGTCAAGTAATTTCCATTCGTGGTAGTGTAGTTGATGTTTTATTTCCTCATTCATTGCCAGCAGTTCATAGTTTATTAACAGCAGGAGAAAATAAACGGGTAGCCTTGGAGGTAATGACTCATCTTAGTGCGGAATTGGTCAGAACCATTGCCCTGAGTACAACTCAAGGATTGGCTAGAGGTGCAATTGTTAATAATACTGGTCATCCCCTGCAAGTTCCTGTAGGAGAGGCTAACTTAGGCAGAATGTTTAATGTGTTTGGGGAAACCATAGATGGGAAAGAACAATTATCAGCAAGTAAATGGCGATCGCTCCACGGGTCACCCGTGCCTTTGGGCGATCGCACTACAACTACAGATATTTTTCTGACAGGAATTAAAGCGATCGATGTCCTAGCACCTTTAGAAAGAGGAGGTAAAGCGGGATTATTTGGCGGTGCGGGAGTGGGTAAAACGGTTTTAATTACCGAATTAATTAATAATGTGGTCAGTCGTTACCAGGGAGTTAGTATCTTCTGCGGTATTGGCGAGCGATCGCGGGAAGGGGAAGAACTCTATCGAGAGATGGAAGAGGCAGGAGTATTAAATAATACGGTTATGGTATTCGGGCAGATGAACGAATCTCCTGGGGTACGCTTTCGCGTCGGACACGCAGCTTTAACTATGGCAGAATATTTCCGCGACGATCTCCATAAAGATGTTCTTTTAACTATTGATAATATCTTTCGTTTTATTCAAGCGGGATCGGAAGTTTCTGGCTTAATGGGACAATTGCCTTCTAGAGTGGGGTATCAGCCTACTTTAGCTACCGAGTTAGCAGAATTAGAAGAACGTATCTGTAATACTGCTACGGGTTCGATTACTTCGATTCAAGCTGTCTATGTCCCTGCCGATGACTTTACCGATCCTGCTGCGGTGCATACTTTCTCTCATCTTTCCGCTTCTATTGTTTTGTCTCGCAAGCGTGTGAGTGAAGGACTTTATCCCGCGATCGATCCCCTCCAGTCGGATTCTAAAATGTTAACACCCCAAGTAGTGGGCGATCGACATTACCAAATTGCCCAAGCAGTACGTCAAACCCTAGCCAATTATGAAGAATTAAAAGATATTATTGCCATGTTGGGGTTAGAAGAATTAGCCCAAAGCGAACGCCAAATAGTATATCGCGCCCGCAGATTAGAAAGATTCCTGACTCAGCCCTTTTTTACTACCGAACAGTTTACAGGGTTAGAAGGGAAGATGGTTAAGTTAGAAGATGCGTTAGATGGATGCGATCGCATTTTAAATGATGAGTTTACCAATTATTCCGAACAGTCTCTATATATGATTGGGGATGTGGGTGAGGTAAAAAAACTTCAATAGCTTTAAGCTCGCTTGCCTTAAGCTTACAGCGAAGAAGTTAAAGGTTGGAGTCTCGACTTTAAAAATTAGTAAAAGATTGTTCAATAGCTGTAAGCCGTAAGCTGTAAGCTTTAAGCTATAGAACTTAGAGCTTGCTCGCTTATAGCTTTTTGATGGGGGTCAAAGACCCAAATAGCTTATAGCTTATAGCTAATAGCTTTTTGATAATAAAATCTATAAGCAAAGCCGAATGGGAACAGGTACTTATAAGCAGCGAAGAACCTTGACTCGATCGTAAGCTTTCTTTAATTCAGCCTCTTTCTGGAGATTAGAGCGTCCATAGGTACGCAAACCTCGTAATTCTTCTGGAGTCGGGACAGTAGTCAATACTTCTTTTCCGAGATCGTTAAACAAAACTACAGATTCAATCTCGACCAGATTTTGTTGATGTTGCCGATATAAATCGGTATAGGTTTGTACTACTTGTTGCCAATTTTGAGGCGGACAATAACTCCGCTCTATGAGAAGTACAAAATTAGGCGCAGCAAAGACGCGAGCGAGTAGAATACCTGCTATAAGAAAGCTCAGCCAACCAAGTCCGAGAATGGTTAACAAATAACGATTGAGTTGGTTCATTATAAATTGGTCTGGAATAACCCTTTGAGCAATTCTTTGACATTTTCTGGCGTACCAGTTTTGACGGTAGATTCCCGTAAAGCAGCGATCGCTGCTAATTCCTGTTGATTCACATCACCATAAGCGATGGGATAAACTCGCACCCCACTGTATTGAAGAACTTCTTTGACTTGTTTGAAGACAAAACCCTGATTAGTCTGACCATCAGTTAAAACTATCAAATAAAAACGACCATTAGGATTGGCTTTTTTTTGTTCGAGCAATTTCCCTAACGCCACCATCATTCCATCATACATGGCGGTTCCTCCATCGGCGCGTAAATTATCAATAGCAGCTAAAAACCGTTTATGCTGCATTTCATCAAAAGGAGCTAATGCCAGCATTTCTGTTGGGCGATCGCTATAACTAATTAAACCGACATAATTGCCTGGATTAATTTCTTTACTGGCGAGGCGCAAACCCTCTTTAACTTCAGCTAGAGCTTTTCCTTCCATCGAACCACTGGTATCGATTACTGTCATTAAATAAACTGTGCGTCCTGCATCTTTCTGACGCTTCCAAAATGATTGAGCAGTGGTTAAGACTTCTCCTGCTGGAATTGGTGGGAGATTGGAAGAAGTGAGATAGTCTGTCTCCACAAAACCTTGTTGCTGCGCCAGTTGTTGCATGGCGGGGGAAGTAGCAAACTCGGCAAATTTTTGTAAGGCTTCTTGTTGTCGTGCTGTATTCCAGTCAAATCCCACCAGAGGATTATTATGGGGAATGCCAAAAGGAATAAAAACAGTTGTTTCAAATCCCGGTACTTTTTTGAGTTGCTGATAATTTTGATATTCCAAGGGAAATGCTTGTAATTTATCCTTGTCGCGGATAAAAATCTCTTGTAAGTCTAGAGTAGTAGTAGTGGTAATTAATACCTGTTGCTGAAAGCCTTGAAAAACTGACTTAACTTGGGGAGATTCTAAGTCGGCAATGGTTAGAGGTTGTCCGTCTTGCTGGTGTCCTGCTGCCCGCCAAAAGATGGAATAGAGTAGATTTAGAGCGGTAGAACTACTGTAGGGATTGGGATAGCCAACAGATAGTTTACCAGAGGCGATCGCATCCAGCAACCGCTCGAAATTAACCTCTCCATCTGCTGCTAATTCCCGATTAACTTGCTCTTGAAGCACAAAACCGCCAACGTTAGGCACTAAACGGGGAACGATCGAGATGGGTTTAACTCCTTGACTCGATAGCATTGCTACCCACAAATCATTAGAAGGGGAATAGCCAGCAGGTTGTACCAACCCAGCAGCCAGTAAACGGACGGCAGTTCCAGAGGGAATATTTCTCACCCCTACCTGAATGACTTCACCAGAACGAATGGTTTTTCTTTCCTGGTTAAAAGCTTCTGCTACTTCTACCAACCAGCGTTCGTTTTGCTTTTTGATATTGGCTTTTTCTGAAGAACTAAATATTTCGAGATAAACTACCCTAGGATTGTTAGAGGGTTGAGCAGCATAAAGAGGAAACTGTTCTATGGGGGGAAGAGGCTCTTGAATGCCATCAATGGCGTAACGCACCGCTACTTCATCAGGAATTAGGGATGTGGCAACGGAAATTTTAGGCAGTAACTTTTCCTGTAGATATCGCTCTGCACTATCAAAAGAATTGAGCTTCACCTCTCCTGCTACACATCCCCAGAGTAAAGCAAGACACAGTCCGATGAGAAACCAGAAACTTCGTCTTTTGCTCACAACTAACCTCCCTGTCCTGATGATGAATTTTGTCTAACCCGATCTAATATAGTTTTATTCTCAGCAATGAGTACTCGGAGACTATGAGGTACATTTGTTTGTCTCCCTGATGCTTCTAAAGAAGACAAAAGCACTCTATCTTGTAACTGTTGTAGTAGGTGATGAGTTTCTTGCACTCGCTGACAACTAGTTTGTAAATGTTCTAAGGTCAGATTTCTGTAAGTTTCCGTTTGCATCTGTTCTAAAGCGAGTAATGATTCTGCCACTTGCTCGCAAAGAGATAAAACCGTGTAGAGAGTCTCCAGTAATTCGGGTATTAATATTGATTCCCGACTGGCTATTCTTTCGGCAAAAATTTGGCTCTCTTTTGCCCAACGGAGGGTTTGTTCCCAATTGGCATCTGTACGTCCTGCCAGTTTCTTTTCAATGTTTGCCAATTCATGGAGAAAGATTGCTGAATCTAGTAAATTAGACCCACTAAAAGCATAGAAGTGCCTGAGTTTCCAGAACCAAGCTATTACCATTACCCCAGCGATCGCACCTCCCACGATTAAGATTGGGAGGCGACTACCTAACCAGATAATTAAGCTCAGATAGCCTAATCCTGCCCCTCCAATGAGAAAATAGGTTTGTGGCAAACCTAAAACTTTACGCCAAAATAGTTTCCAGTTCATTACGCTCTAATTAAACTAGTGATTTTTTTTGAACGCTTCACCATTCTAGTAAAAAAACTCTTAGTTTAATCTCAGTTTAGGACAAGTATTTATCTGAATTTAAAAATGCTAAAGTTTCCTTGTAGTAAATAGCTGGCGGAGTAGTTTTATTCATGAAAGAACCCTCACACCCTTTACCTCCAGGTAGTCTCGGTTTACCTCTCATTGGTGAAACAATCCAATTTTTGCTAGATTCAAATTTTGGGAATAAGCGAGAAAAACAATATGGTTCGATCTATAAAACTAATATTTTAGGTCGAAAGACAGTCTTCATGACTGGTGCAGAAGCGAATAAATTTATACTATCGAGCCATATGGATTATTTTTCTTGGGGTAAAGGTTGGCCCGATAATTTCAAGGAACTTTTGGGAAGATCTCTGTTTCTGCAAGATGGGGAAGAGCATAAACGCAACCGCAAGTTGCTAATGCCTGCTTTTCACGGGCAAGCATTGGCTAATTATGTCAACACAATGGAGCAGATTATTACTAAATATCTGCAAAAGTGGAATACCAAAAAAAATTTGACTTGGTTTCCTGAGATGAAACAAATGACATTTGAAATAGCCAGTGTATTACTTTTGGGCAGTTCTCCAGGAGATAAAACTGAGCTTTTGTCGCGATGGTTTACTGAGTTAACAAATGGTTTATTCGCTATTCTGCCAATACGGGCAAGTTGGAGTAAATACGGTAAAGCATTAGCAGCAAGAGATCGTCTTTTAGAATACATTGAGCAAGAAATAGAAAAAAGAATATCTAATCCTGGACAAGATGCACTGGGATTAATGTTACAAACAAGGGATGAAGATGGTGGTCGCCTCAGTAGAGAAGAAATAAAAGTACAAGCCCTACTTATGTTATTTGCGGGTCATGAAACTACTACATCGATGCTAACTTTTTTGTGCATGGCTTTAGGGCAGCACCCAGATATATTGGCTAGAGCGAGAGCCGAACAGCAAGAATTAGGTATTTCAGGAGGTTTAACCCTAGAAAAACTTAAACAGATGACCTATCTCGAACAAATTCTCAAAGAAGTCGAACGCCTTTATCCCCCAGTTGGAGGTGGATTTCGCGGTGTAGTTAAACCCTTTGTTTTTAAGGGGTATTACGTTCCCAAAGATTGGATTGTTAGCTATCGCATTAATTCGTCACATCAAGATAGTAATATTTTTACCTTACCCCAAAAATTCGATCCAGATCGTTTCAGTAGCGAGCGAGCAGAACACAAAAAAATGGAATATAGTTTAGTAGGTTTTGGTGGTGGGCCGCGATTTTGTTTGGGATATGCTTTTGCACAGATGGAAATGAAGATTTTTGCTTCTTTGCTATTGCGTAACTATACATGGGAAATATTGCCCAATCAGAATCTAACCCCCGAACCTATTCCAACTCTTCATCCGCGATCGGGATTAAAAGTTAAAATAGGGGACTATGGGGAATATTAGTTGCGTTGAATGATCTCAACCAACTTAAGTTACCCCTTAACAACTGCTATAGGACGCAGACGAGCTACTTTATGGGCAATGCCAGCGTGACTGACTGTTTCTACTACTCTGCTCACATTTTTATAGGCTTGGGGTGCTTCTTCTGCTAGTCCAGGCATTGAACCAGCGCGGATATTAATACCTTCTTTTTCTAATTCTGCCCGCAGGCGATCCCCCCTAATAGTACGTTTTGCCTGTCGGCGACTCATTACCCGTCCAGCACCGTGACAGCTTGAACCAAAAGATAGCTCTTCGTTTGCTTTAGTTCCCAACAGAATCCAACTTTCAGTTCCCATCGAACCAGGAACGAGAACGGGTTGACCTAAAGGGCGGTATTCGGCTGGCAATCCTGCAAAACCTGCTCCAAAGGCTCGTGTAGCCCCTTTACGATGAACGCAAACTGTTAATTCTTCTCCTTCAATTTGATGAGTTTCAACTTTTGCCATGTTGTGGGCAATATCATAAACTTGGCGCAATGGTTCTGCGGTTGCTTGAGTGCCAAACACCTCTTGAAAACTACGTCGAGCGTGATAGGCTAATGCCTGGCGGTTGGCAAAAGCATAATTCGCTGCTGCTTTCATCGCTGCTAGGTAAGCCTGTCCTTCAGGAGAATCGAAGGGAGCGCAGACCAATTCGCGATCGGGTAATTTAATCCCATAGTTAATTACTGCCCACTGGAAATCATGGACGTAGTCGGTACAGATTTGGTGTCCAAAACCACGAGAACCGCAGTGAATCTGTACAGCAAGACAACCTGCTTGTAAGCCCATTACTGCTGCTGCTTTAGGGTCGAACACTTCCTCAACCACATCTACTTCTAGAAAGTGATTACCCGCTCCTAGAGTCCCTAACTGACCTTTACCCCGCTGTTTTGCTCTTTGACTGGCTTGGTCTGGATCTGCTCCTTCTAAGCAGCCAAATTCTTCTGTTCTCTCTAAATCTTCTTGGGTAGCATATCCTTTCGCTAATGCCCAACGCGCACCTTGACGACAAACGCGATCTAATTCCTCGACAGATAGAGGCAGGCTACCACCTTTTCCTACTCCACTGGGGCAGTTGCGATATAAACTACTAGCTAGATCGTTTAAATAGGGGATAGCGGTTTGATATTCAATGGATGAAGCTAAAACCCTCACTCCACAGTTGATATCGTAACCGACTGCCCCTGGCGAAATAATTCCTTCTGGTACTTTGGCTGCCATTACGCCACCTATCGGCATACCATAGCCTTGATGAACATCAGGCATAATCGCTACGTGTCCTACCAAACCAGGTAAACAGGCAACGTTAACTGCTTGGGTAAGAGATAAATCTCCGAGGGCATCTTCGATTAAATCTTCGTCGGCAAATATCCAGACGGGTACATTCATGTCTGGATGGAAAGATGTAGGAATCTCCCACAGATAATCACTAATGCGCTGTAAATCTTGTTTTCTTATCATCATAGCCCCTCCTTATTCCAAGTTTAGTGGGGGCATAGCCAATTAAATTTTGCTGACTACTTTTTTCCCTTACACATCTAATACTAACGTGACTTCCAACCCTAATTCTGTTTCGCGAATAGTTAAATTATGATAAGTTACTGCCTTAATATCCTTAAGCCATTGTCTAGTTGGTGCGCCAGTAACTTTTGCTTGCATACTTGTTTCATCGAGATGTTGAATTTCTAGTCGATCGAATCCCAAACCTTCACTTTCATGGAGATAAAGCAATTCGTTTAACCATGCCACCAATAGACTTTCGCTATCTACCCCTTTAAGTTTAATCGATCGTGTTGTCCGATCTCCTGGTGCTAACTGCATTCCGACTAGAGAATAAAGCCCCAAGGCTGCTTGAATAAACAACTCTGCTAAATTTTTTCCCCTAACTCGATAAGCCCAATCAGCGGTATGTTCGATTTCTTCAAAGCTGTTTACTCGATCGATCATTTTTCCAGAATCTATGAGGGTGGATAAACATAGTGCGAGGGACAAACTCTCTATTTCGATCTTATCGCTTTTACCTGAGCCTGTAGCATCATCATAAGATAATGGATTGGAGCGCGTGTTTCGTCCTGATTCTAAAATGTTAAGACCTCAAGTAGTGGGCGATCGACATTACCAAATTGCCCAAGAAGTACGTCAAACCCTAGCCAATTATGAAGAATTAAAATGTTTATAAAAATAATTTTATTTTCGAGGGACTCGATCTTACCAAATAGGTTGCAGATCGAGAACAAACCCAGATAAAACATTTTCTCCCGATAAACTAATGGGCGCAGTTAAAACTTCAACCTGTTTTCCCTGACGATAGATTTCTACCTGCTGTTGTGAATGATTAATTAACCAACCCAACACCATGCCATTCTCCAGATATTCTTGCATCTTTTCTTGAGTTTTAATTAAATTATCGCTTGGAGAAAGTAATTCTACAGCAAAATCGGGACACAGAGGCAAAAATCTTTGTTTTTGTCGATCGTTCAGTGCATTCCATTTAGCCATAGGTATCCAAGAAGCATCGGGAGATCTGTTTGCACCGTTAGGTAAGATAAACCCAGTTGAAGAATCAAAAGCAATACCTAATTTATTTTGACGACTCCAAGCTTGAAGTTGGTAAGCAATTTCTATATTTCTGTTGCCTGTTTCTCCGCCAGTTGGCGGCATAATTACTAGATCTCCATTAGCATTTCTTTCAATGCGTAAATCGCGGTTATTGATACATAGTTGATAGAACTGTTCGTCGGTTAGTTCTATAGATTGGAAATCTAGGGTTAAACTGTCCATTGTGTTACTACTGAGTCATTTAAATAATGTCATTGGAAGAATTAGGATTCTATTATAGAATTAAGCCCAGAGTTTGGTGTGTCATTGGGAAAAGCTTTTATTGTTTAAATAAAAAATTTCATGGTTTCTCTCCCCTCTCCTTTGCAGCTAGGACTTCGCATCACAGACGAACAGTTTTGGCAACTGTGTCATCAGCATCAAGATTTGCAATTTGAACGCACTGCTGAGGGAGAATTAATTATTATGTCACCCACTGGAGGCTTAACTAGCGATCGCAATTCCGAGATTAATTTTCAACTGAGATTATGGAATCGCCAAAGTAAACTAGGGAAAGTTTTTGAATCTTCTGGTGGTTTTAAACTTCCTAATGGTGCAAATCGTTCTCCCGATGCTGCTTGGGTAGAATTGTCCAGGTGGAATAGTTTAACTCGTCAACAACAAGAGCGATTTGTCCCTTTATGTCCCGATTTTGTAGTAGAACTTAGATCTCCTTCTGACGCACTCCAACCTATCCAAAATAAGATGCAAGAATATTTGGCTAATGGTTCAAAATTAGGATGGTTAATAGATCCCCAGCGTCAAGTGGTAGAAATTTATCGTCCCAATCAACAAGTAGAAATATTGCAGTCTCCAAATACAGTATCGGGAGAAAATATATTACCTGGATTTAGTTTAGATTTAGCCGAAATTTTTTAGGATATTTCCAGAAAAGAAAGTATCCAAAAAAGTAGGGTGGGCAAAAATAGGTTTCACGTGCCTTGCTGAGTTGACAGTTAGTTTGCCCACCAAACATAAGTATAAGCTTTCTTGATGATGAAAAGGAGGAGATTATAAAGTGGATAAATTAGAAAGTTATCGTCAAATAATCAAACAAGTATTAACTGAATATGCTGCAATTCCCTATAAATATGGAGATATTGCTTCAGAATTAATTGTTAGCAATGATGAAAATCGTTTTATTTTAATTACTCAAGGTTGGGAAGATCATACCAGAGTACATGGTTGTGTAGTTCATTTAGATATTATTAATGGCAAAATTTGGATACAAAGAGACGGTACAGAAGATGGTATTGCGACTGATTTAGAAGCAGCAGGTATTCCTAAATCTGATATTGTTTTAGCTTTTCATCCTCAGCGTTTGCGAAAGTATACAGAATATGCAGTGAGTTAATAATTTTAAGTTCTTTTTCGCTCCTAGTTGTCAATGCTAAACTAATATTGTTTATCACTTTATAAATATGCCTAAATATTTAACTATTGCCGAAGCACAAAAACAATTAGCTGAACTATCAAATCAATTAACCGATGAACCTGCAATTATTACCAAAGATGGTAAACCTGTAATGATTACTTTTGGAGTAGAACAGTTTGAATCTTTAATGGAAACTATTGAAATACTTTCGGATGAAGATTTTATGACAGAATTAAAACAAGGTATTCAAGAAGCAGAACAAGGTGCAACTATAACTTTAGAAGAGTTTAAAGCAGATTTAGGTTTTGATTAGATACATATCAACATGGAACAAAATTTAGAATATCAAGTTGTATTGACCAAACAAGCCCGAAAACTCTTTAAGAGAATAAAAGATCGTAGGGAACAACAATTATTATTAGCAAAATTAGAAAAACTAAAATATAATCCCAATCAACAAGGTAAAGCTTTAGTTAAAGAATTAAGCGGTTATCGTAGTGTTCGTGCAGTAGGTCAACGTTATAGAATTATATATAGCATTCAAGAAGAACAAGTTTTAGTTGTAGTTATTGGTATAGGAAGAAGAAAAGAAGGCGACAAAAAAGATATTTATTCTGTGGTCAAAAAAATTTTAGATAATCTTGAATTTAAAAAAGATGATTAATAAATAAATAATATACAGAATATTGTGGTGATTTTATAATAATTTTTTTAGTCTAATTTTATATCTTTATTTTCTAAATCTTGAATTGCCTCATTGCATTCTTCTACCTCTTTATCTAATTCCATTGCTTGATATAGTTTTCTCGCATTTTCATAAGCTGCTTTAGCTTTCGACTTTTCTTCTAGTTTTTCCCAAGTAATTCCTAAATTAAACCAAACCTTAGCTTCGTCATGGCGGTTGCCGATTTCTTGTTGAATCTCCAACGACTGCTGATGGTAGTCAATGGCTTTTGGATAGTCTCCCAGAGAGTAGTAAGCAAGACCTAAATTATTTAAAGAATTAGCTATGCCAGAGCGGTTGCCGATTTCTTGTTGAATCTCCAACGACTGCTGATAGTAGTCTATGGCTTTTGGATAGTCTCCCAGAGAGTCGTAAGCAAGACCTAAACCCATTAAAGAACCAGCAATTCCAAAGCGATCGCCAAGTGCTTGTTGAATCTCTAACGACTGTTGATAGCAATTAATAGCTTGTAGATAGCCCCCCAAATAGTAGTAAGCATTAGCTAAACCCACTAAAGAATAAGCAATTCCGCTGCGATCTTCTGGTTGTAAATTATGTTGCCATCCTGATATTAACTGTTCGTATAATTCCACTAAAACCGAATAATAACCACGTAGATCTAGAAACTCGTAACAGACATCGATAACATAATTAGCTAAAGCATATTGCTTTAATTCGCAGTAATGATAAATAATTTCTAGGTATTCGCTAACATCTTCTCTAATTTGCTAAGATTGTTCTTCTTTCAGATGAAGTTGATAATATTCAATTGCTTGCTGATGGGCAATAGTTAAATCTTGTTTTTGTTGCTGGTAAAGATATTCCCGTACTAAAGTTTGAAAGAGATATCGGTTATCTTCAGTTTTGGTTAATAAAGAACGATTGCATAACTCTTGTAACGCTTTCACGATATCTAGTTGCTTATCTGTTGTTTTCGGTTTAAACCCTTGTCTAAAGAGTAAGAGTTTTTTCCAGAAATTTTGTTTTTGCCTTTCCCCCGCCATAATATAACTGGCTGCTTCGCGATTGAAAGGTAGGCGATAGACGCTCAGATCGATCAGAAAGTTTTTCTGTTCTGGGGTTAATCTGTTGAGGTGCTGTTGAATGAGCCAAGATAAACGTGCATCTTGCTTATTGCGGTGCAATCCTGCTGCTTCTTTGTAAACCAGATCGAACTGTTCTAATCCTAATTCGGCAACTTGACTTAACTGACTTCCGCAATATTCTCTTAAATATCCCGCTACTAACTTGATAGTAAGAGGGTGTCCCCCTATATCTATCACAAACTCTTCTAATTCTGCTTCTGTTCCTACTATTCCTAGCTTGGTTAATAAGGTAATCCCTTCCGCAATTTTCATCCCTCCCAAAGAATACCAATGCTGTAAACCCTGAAAAGATTGGGGTTTTTCTCGCGTCGTTATCAAAAGAGTGCTGGTTTTTCCCTGTTGCAACCAACGATTAAAAAATTGTTGATAATATTCATCTTGCCAGTTTTTTTCTACATCAATTAGAGTTTCTAGATTGTCGATTACTAGCAAATAGCGACGCTTACTGAGAAGATTAAGCAAATCATTAATTAACTCGGTAATATCTATCGGTAGAGTAACCTTACCACCAAATGCGGTAATTACCTTTTCCGCAAAGATAGTAAAGTCGGGTTTGAGGCTGACATCTGCCCAAAATTTGTATTTGTCCGCAAAGTTGCCATATTGATAGAGATAACTAGCTATGGTGGATTTTCCCGTACCTCCCAATCCTTGAATGCCCAGAGTGTGAATTTGAGGCTCGTTCAACCCCGATTGTATATAGTCAATTTCTTCCTGTCTCTCTACCCAGTTATCGAGATTTGGTGGTGTAGTAATCAGATTAGTGGAAGTAGCAACTTGAGATTTAGCTTGCCCAGATAATTGGATAACCTTGGCAATTTCTTCTGGGCTTAATCCTTTCCCACATTAATGTTAGTATCAATATTAGTATCCGAACCGCCAAATTTGCCACCAGGTGCATCTATTTTGGCAGCAGCAACCCCCCCAGTTTCGGCTTTAATTTCTTGAACTGTAATATTGTCAGTCTTGTTTCCACTGTTAGCCTTCGCTATTTCTTGGGCTAGTTTGCTTATTTCCTCGGCAAATAGCCGATCTTTACGCATTTCAACGTGCAGAAAAGGCTCTAAAGATTTTAACTTCTCTTGAGAAGGATTTTGCTCCAGTTCGACTATCTCTCCTTCAATGACAGGTTCATTTTGTCGCAGGCGATTTTTGATTATCTGCCATAATCTTGTGACACCTCCAGTAGTAGCACCCCCAACAATTGCACCTAAAGCCATCTCTAACAGCTTTTCTGCGGTAAATAATTCTATACTCATGTTACATAAATCATTCAAATTATGTTTTAGAGATCACTTTAACCGTAGCTAATTTGCCATCAAGCAAATATTAATTTTCTTGTCGATGAAAAACATTAAAGAAGTAATCGAACTCTGTCTAGAAGAAGAAAGCGCAGAACCAAGATCCGAGTTTGTCGGTATTCAAAAAATTGTTATTTGATGGCAAAACTTCCAGTATAAGAATTTATCAAATTGCTTTAAGCTATCGATCGCTTTTGTTTAACTCACAAATTGTTGCAAGGATATCTCTAAAAGAGAAAAATTTAATAAGGTAAAGATACCAGATTGTTTTCATCTCCTCACTTCACACTTGGAATTCAATAAACTTGCAACTATGAATTTAAAAATTATAATTCCTACCGAAGTACTAATCGATCGCGAAGTCACCAAAGTTATTGCCGAAGCCGAAAACGGTCATTTTTGTCTGCTGCCCCATCACATTGATTTTGTCAGCGCATTAGTCCCAGGAATCCTAAGCTTTACAATAGATACGGAAGAAGAAATATTTGTGGCGGTGGATGAAGGAATTTTAGTAAAATGCGATCGCGAGGTTTTAGTATCTACCCGTAATGCGATCGAAGGTAAAAACTTAGAAACTCTCAAGCAAACTGTAAATCAACAGTTTCAGATATTAGACGAAAAAGAAAAATTAACCCGTTCGGCTTTGGCAAGATTTGAAGCAAGTATGATGCGTCATTTTAAGGAGTTGGGACATGGATAAAAAAAAACCCCGTTGGCGTAATTTTCAGCGTCAAATTTCTAGCAAAAGCGATCGCAAACTCAAAGCCAGAAGAGAAGCCAAAAATATTTGGGTTGGCTTGAGGATGTTTGGCATGGTAGGTTGGTCGATAGCCCTACCTTCCCTATTGGGTATTGCCTTGGGGGTATGGATCGATAATCATATCCAGAGTAAATATTCTTGGACTCTGATGTTGCTAGTAATTGGTGTAGCCTTGGGTTGTTTCAATGCCTGGTATTGGATAAATAAGGAGAGTCAGAGTGACTGAAGAGGAGACTTTACTGTTATTCTTAGTCTTGCTAGTAGGAGTAACAGTTATTGTGGCTATTCTCATCAAAGCTGCTTTGGAGCGAATTGGCATCCCTCCTTTGGTTGGTTATCTTCTATTAGGAATTGTAATGGGGTTACTCAATAGTCAGGCGCAGTTTCTGACAACCCCAGTTAGAGAAGTATATGCTTTTTTAGCCGAGTTAGGCATTATCTCCCTGTTGTTTCGTGTCGGTTTAGAAAGTAATCTTGCTGGATTAATTCGCCAATTACCTCGTGCCAGCTTTATTTTATTGGGCAATCTCTCTTTTAGTGGCATTCTGGGTTTTTTGGCAGCCTCGAAACTTCTCCAACTTCAACTCATTCCCAGTTTGTTTCTGAGTATTGCTTTAATGGCTACTAGCGTTGGCATCTCTGTTAGTGTTTGGCAAGAGGCTAAAGCTTTAAACACTGAGGATGGAGAACTACTAATAGATATTGCAGAAATGGATGATATTGCTGCGATCGCTTTAATGTCTTTATTTTTTGCCATGATACCAGTTCTCAATGGAGAAGTAGAAGCTAATATTGTTCCTGTATTTCTACAAACGCTCGGTCCTTTTTTGCTTAAAGTTGCCATTTTTGCGACTTTTTGCCTAATTTTATTTCGCTATCTCGAACGACCTATGACTCGCTGGTTTGAACGGATCGAACCAGCACCAGACCCGATGTTAATGGTAGCACCGAACTGCTTTTATTATTGCTGCTTTGGCGGGATTAATGGGTTTTTCGGTAGCTGTAGGAGCTTTTTTTGCAGGGTTAGTATTTTGTCGCGATCCCGATGCAGTTAACGGGACTTTGACAAAAAACTAGGGGCAAAAAGGGGTGAAAGCCTGATATATCAATCGTTTAACCTCAAAATAGCTAAATTCTTAATATATCTGGGTTTCAGGCGATTTAACCTCGACGAGTTTAAAT
>JBFRWK010000241.1:0-5175 GCA_051439545.1 Xenococcaceae cyanobacterium
ATTTGTGGATAAGAGCAATAATTCGCTAGTTGCGATCGCTAATTAGTTTGACTCTTTTTAGAAGGTACTCAAATCGCTCAACAGTAAATCATCACTGCTTTTCGATTACTGAATCGGTGTTCTAGTAGTGGAAAAAACTCCCATCGCGGTTCAACCATCTGTACATTGTTAACACTAATTTGCTGTGTGAACAGTGTACACTAAAATTCAACAGCGTGGAAGCTATGTTTAATCTTTTGTTGTTGTTGTTTACACTTTTATTTATTCTAAATAACTTAGAGGGTTACGGGAGAAAAACTAGAAATGAATATATCCAGTTTTTGTATATTGCTCAAGGCTCTCTCAAAGAATTAGAGACTCATCTTCTTCTTTCCCAAAGAGTTAAATTAGCTTCAAATGAAGTTATATCTCATCTTCTTATCCAATGTGAATCTGTTGGCAGATTATTAACTGGCTTAATTCGTGCTTTAGAAAACAAAAAATAAAATCACTACACCCTACACCCAGCCCCCGACACCCTGTCTTCACAAATCAACTTTGCCACTAACCTTTTAAGCTGCGCTCCCCCCAGCTATCAAAAATGTCAGTACATCCACACCCATAATCGTGCCAAGAGCCATAACAATAACACCGATAATCGGTCTGGGGTCATTTCCTTGTTGCGATTGAACGAAAGCAAAAATGGCAGCAGCAACTACAAATAAAATAAATACTACTCGGAAAAAATCGAAAATTAACCCGATACTTTCTGCGGTAATCCCACTAGATGAACTAGTAAGTAAAGTGGTGACTTTGGTTTGTAAACCGCTAAGAAATACTGCGTTAGCTGGTTCGGCTAATCCCAGCACCATAGTTAATCCCAGTACTAATACTCCTATTTGCCAAATACTAATACGATGTCCGATAGTTTTTTCTAAAAAGGGGACGATCTTTGCACAGTAGTATATCGCACCAAAAACTAGAGCTAAACTAGCAAGAACTACAACAAAGAAAGTATCGTTAATAGCTAAATAACCTATTCCTAATGCCAATCCTATGGCGTAGGGTAAATCGCCTTGACTAATCTTGAGATATTTAAGTAGAGAAGAGAAATCTAATCTGGCAAGCATTCTATAAACGTTTTATTTAATTTAAGTTGCGTACAAGATAAATATATGTTGGGTTCTCTGATTTCGTCTTATGACAAATGCACCATTATTTCTAGTCTTTTTGTCTAGTTTTTTTGATTAAATAGTTTTGCTTTTGAGATAGCAAGTTGCTGCCTCACCATTAGTTTTTAAATCCTTTGGATATGCACAGATATCCATTTTGTCAATTCAACTTCATCTAAATTACCAGCAGCCAAGGCAAACATGGTATTTACCGCAACAGATGGTTCTACTTCAAGGATAAAATCATTTAAAGCCAAAAATAAACCAATAGAGAGAAAAGCAGCACGTTTATTTCCATCTACAAAAGGATGATTTTTAGTAATCCCATAAGCATAAGCAGCAGCTAGTCGAGAAATATCGGTAACATTTTCATAGGCAAAAAGATTTTGTGGACGAGCTAAAGCAGACATTAATAATCCTTCATCTCTAATACCTGCTAGTCCACCATGCTCGGCTAGACTTTCACCGTGGAGTAATTTTAAAGCTATAGGCTCGATCCAAACAGGAGAACTCATTCAGCTAAGGCTTTAAAAGTTTCTCGATACTGTTTCATAAATTGACGACCTTTTTGAATCTGTTCCTCTATCTCTGGGTTGTAAGGAGTTAAAACATAACCATCAGGCGTTTCCACAGCATATAACGAATCACCCTTGTTTAATTTAAGGTTTTTGAGCATTTCTTTGGGAATGATTACTCCTGTAGAAGAACCAACTGTAGTAAGTTTGAGAGTGTACATAGTAGTAAACACCAAGGTAATTATAATGTTTATTATAATCTTTGACTAATCAACCATCGCTATTTGCTTCTGCTTTTTTGATTGAGCTTGCTTTTGTTGTTTGTCCAAATAATTATCAATTTCCTCTAGTTTTTGACTAAAAGCAGCTACAATAGCTTGCTTTTCATCTTCTTCTAACTCATCTTTATCGATAACAAATTCATCTTTATCATTCTCGATCGTCACTTTAAAAATTTCTGCAACTTCCTCATTATCTCGTTCTTCAATAGTAATAATTGTCTTGTCCTCATTACGCTCGCTATATAACCTACAACTATCGCCGATAGGAATTTCTGGACTTGAGTTAGGGTTAGGATTAATTTGCTCGTATTTTTCGCTAACATCTAGCAACACATTAACTAGTTGAGTATCTAAATCTTCTACTTCTACTTCATCTGACTGACTTGAATCATCTTCATCCCAGAAATCGGAATCTTTATTATTTTCTGAGACTAACTCATCATGATTTTTTATTCCTTTTTCCTGTTTATCCAATAATTGTTCTAACCGTTCAATCCTCTCTTCTAAGGAATCTAATTTTTGTTCCAGTCGATCTAAAGCAGCATTAATTTGTTCTAACTGTTCAAAAAAATCAGCAGAGCGCTCGATAACAATGGTTTCAGATGAGATATTTGGGTCTATATCTACGATCTGGCGATCGATCGTTTTAACTGCCTTATCTAATTGCTCGGTAATATCATTTTCTAAATCTAAGTCATTATCTGGTTCTATCTCGTCGTCTAGTTCTAATTCGTTATCTAAATCCAACTCATCATCTAATTCAATCTCTACATCAGTATCTAAATTATCATCTATTTCTAGCTCGTCATTTAAATCCTGTTCGCTATCAATTTCTGGCTCTTCTTTAGCTGATTTTTGTTTGAGAGATAAAGAGCGATCGACAAGTTGACTCGTTCTTTCTTGGGCAGTTAAAATTCTGTCAATAGTAGCTTTTAATTTTCTTTCTTCTCGGTTCTCTAGTAGTTTATTGGCAAAAGCTATGCCCACAGCACCCATTTTAAGACTAGCTGCCATTACCGTCATGCCATCGGTATCTTGGGTGTAGCTATCGGCTCTTCTGCCTAATGCCAATAAAGTTTTGCTAGCCCTCTCGGCAATTGATGGTAAAGCTCGGTTTTTTTTAGCCTTTTTAACAACTATATCTGACTGCTTCTGTTGTTTATTAGCCGACGATTTCTGCTCATTTATGTTAACTTTTTCGTCTCCATCATATTCATTTAATAGTTCATCTAGTACATCTTCTACATGGCTAGTTCTACTTAATGGTTCTTCTGCTTCAAATAATAAATCTTCTGATACTTCTTTAAAAGCTGAAGTATTTTTTGCTTCAATCAGATCGATAAAATCTAAACGACTATTTTTTTGACTTCGAGGAGTAAGATCGGTTTCATTAACTGAAAAACTCGAAAAATCGGCTAATTCCTGTAAATTTAAGTCACTATTTTGTTGAACTTCTTTTTTCTGTAATAATCCTTCAACAGTCGAGCGAGTATATTGATATTTATCTTCGCTACCTAGATGTTCTAGCATTTTGATAGATTTAGTAGTACCTATTTGGGGTTTACTCGCTAGACTAAGCACTAAGTCATTTTCTTTTACTCCAACTCTAATTGCTAAATGCTTTCCTTTAGATTGAGCATTTTTATCGCCGATTACTTTAATAGTCCGAGCAAAGTCTTCATAGGATTGAAGATTATTGTTTTGACAATAATTAAGAGCTTGCTGACAAGTTTTATTGAGGTATTGTAAAACTACCTTACCTTGGCGATCGTTTGTAGTAATAAACTTAATTTTATTTGAGGTATTCATATCATGTCCTGTTGAATAGTTATGTTATCGGTAAGGTAAGGCGATCTGGTCAGAGGGCGATCTGGTCAGGTAGGAGTTAGAAGAAAGTAAGGTTATTATGAACAGGATTGAAATGTGCCTGCATCTTAATAACGTGAGTTCGATGAAAACATAAATATTGACAGTATAAGAGGTCAGGGGTCAGAAGCGTTGAAAAATCGTTTGACATCCGAGTCTGAAGTATCCATAATTTTACTTGTCGAACTCAGGTTTAATAGCAGACACAAATTGCTAATTATTCCATAGATAATTCGTTTTGTTTGGGTTTACGTTTGAGTCGATTAACTTTCTTTGGGGTTAAATTCTCATTTTTAGTTTCTCGTTCGCACATCAGGGTAAACTGTTTGGCATTAGCTTCAGTTAAATGTTTAGCAATATAGTCTGTGACTAAATTAGACTGAAAAACTAATTTTTTATGGCGATTATAAACTTGACAGTTATGACCTTTGATAGTAGCACTCCATTCTCCATAGGTATCGATTTTTAGTCGTTCTTTACCCATCTTTTGGTATTGACTTTTAATACTTTGATGTAAAACAATTGAAACGGTTCGAGATAATAGCTGTTTGATCGCGGGTTGAGTTTTAGTTTTCTTTTGTGACTGGCTTTCTTCTACTGTTGAGTCGGGAATTTTGATATCTAAACTAAAATTCCGTTTCTTCTTTTTGACTGGAATATTGCCGTTTCCTTCTCGATCTATTGGTACTGTTAAAGGAATATCCAAATAAAATTTACGTTTTAGTTTTTTCTGTTGAGGTTTTGTTTGAAATTTGGTTGTATTTACCTCCTGCCTTCTCTTGCTCTGCTTTGGCAACTCACTTTTACTCAGCCGAACCGATTCTGGTTTAACATGAAGAATTAATGCGGATTTACTCTGCTCGATACTAGCAATAAAAGTAGAACCAACAGGTAACTTAGGAGATTGAGGCTCAAACATAGCTAAATCCTTGCCTTTTAACTGCACCATCGGTTGTCCGTGGCGGTAATCGCTAGTATTTTTGTATTGACCGACTACAAACTCAAATTCTTTGTTCTGTAAACGCTTGTCGCTAAAATCAACCTGTTTGTAATCGTTATGTCTCGCACCAATCAGCTTAAATGAGGTAAATTGATATTCCTCTAATCTCTGGCAAATTTCCGTAGTGAATAAATTAAGTACTAAGCTACCTTTGGCAAGATTATCTTCATTTATCTCTACCCAGGTATAATCTTTGGGCGGGACAATACGAAGAGGAACGGTATCTCCCTTATATGTAGTTAGGATTTGCTGGAAAACTTGGCACCATTGAGCTAAACAAGGTTACAGCCATTCTGGCGCGACGAAAAAGTTAGGTTGAGGGGGCGCAAAAGCCCTAAAATTGGTAAAACCCCCTTGCACTT
>JBFRWK010000242.1:0-12759 GCA_051439545.1 Xenococcaceae cyanobacterium
CTTCCCTTCTTGTTAGTTCAGAAATACTATTCCAGAGCCATTCAAAGTTAAAATTTTAGGTCGCGATCACGCAGTGCCAGGCTACGCCTGATCGCGTTTCGGAAAAAACTTGTCCATCTACTGAAAATTGAGATATGTGCGCAATATCCTTTGATTGCACCCTCACGGACTTTACCTAGTCGGGAGAAGACTTTGTGCTATACCGTGTGAGCCATGTCTAGGGACTATTTTCTGTGAATTAGTTCGTGGGAAAAATCTTGAAATTGATAACTTTGAGCTTGTTTTAACCCCTGGATTTTTACTCAAGAATGAGGCGGGTTCTGTTCCTCAGCTATAATTTTATTCTACGTCTAACGTAGATTGATGTCAAGTAGATTTTTCTACTCTTAGTGTAGAATAGAGAGGAAATTATTCAGAAGTTGATTAATCTACTTCTGACACAGATTAAAATGCGTGGAGGTAATTCTATGGACATTAGTGTGATTCACTGGAAACTTAACGAATTAATGGCAAAAAAACGAATTCGCAATAAAGATTTGGCTGAAGCTTTGGGCATTACTGAAAATTCTGTCTATCGGCTTCGTCGAACTGATGAAATGCCTCGATTAACTCCTGAAAGATTAAATGGCATCTGTACTTTTCTTCAGTGTCAACCAGGAGAACTATTGGAATGGACTTTAGACGAATATCCATCTCAGCAGCCAAAAACAGAAGAACAAGAAGCTGAGCGGGCAAGGGAAGCTCAAGAAACAACTAATCAGGGTTCTAGTAGTGAACCTCAATCTCGCTATAAATTCAAGGTGATTTCTAACTGCCCAATGCCTGAATCGGCATAAATATAAATGATTGCGCTCGATGGAAAAATTATCAGCGATCGCACCCCTCCGACCAAGAAGTTGGCGATCGCTTCTCAACTGAATCTCTTTAGAAAAAGGAATCAGCTAATGTCTAACCTATCAATTTTTACCTTTGAACACCAACAAGTTCGCTTCGTTGGCACAGCAGAAAAACCCGAATGGATTGCTGTAGATCTTTGTAATATCCTTGAAATTAAGAATCCATCAGACACTCTAGCTAAATTTGAGGAGGATGAAAAGGGTGTAGCTACTGATACTGTTGATGAACTTAACAAAAGAGATAAATTCGCGTTTTCTGTTCACGAAATAAGTTCCCATTTGTCTCAGCTAATCAGGAGCTAGCTTAGCAAAAGAAGATACGCGAGTTTTAGCTAATGGCACACCCTCAAACCAGGCAAAGAGACGAATCGCATTCATTGCAGTTGCCGTTAGGATGTGTTGTAGATGAACCTTGCTTAAACCCGTATAACGAGCAGAACGCAAACCAAAACCACGAACAGCTTGAGAAATTGTACCTTCAACCCCAGCACGTTGATTGTACTGTTTTGACCATTCTTTGGTTTCTTGCTGTTTTCTTCTTTTGACAATAGCTAGATGTTCGTCTTTTGGACGTAGAGTAATTTCTCTCGGTTCGGTTTTAGAGCGGGTACATAAATGACGAAACTGACAGTCCCGACAAGCAGCTCTGGGAAATTTAATTCCAATAACTGTATTGTCCCATTTATCTAAGCGAACAGTCCATTTTTTCGTACTTTTGACTCCAACTGGACAAGTAGCTTGTTTGGTTTTCCAGTTGATTTTGAACCGACTCAAATCGTAAGCATCAGGATTTTTTGACTGCCAACTCACGTTGTCACGGACTGGCCCAATCAGTTCGAGATCGTGTTTTTGCTTGCTCTCAACTAACAAAGTGCCATCCACATAACCAGCATCAACCAGATGCTCTTTGGGTAATAAATCTTTGTCAGCTAAAGAAATATGAATTGAATCAGTTTGGTCTACATCAGTTAGATGAGCTTCTGTAGTTTGGACATTGGTAATTAAATGAACTCGATCTGTTTCACAAGTTTCCGTCAGATGCACCTTGTAACCCATCCAAGTGGTATGTCGCTTGTTACCATAACGAGCTTCAGTATCATAAGGAGAATTACTTCTTAGTCCAGCAGGAGGTAAATCCTTGTGGCTGCGCCAATGAAGTTTACCGTTGTCAATCCAATATTGGTGTATCCAGGTTATTCGCAGATTCTCTATCGCAGGAATTTCTCGTAACCATAAAGGTGTAGTAGGATCGTCGTAAATAACCTTTAAAATTCTCATTCCATCCCTTCCAATGGTTTCCCCATAATCATTGCGAGCCTCTGTACCTCTGGGTAGACGGGATTCTTCAACGGGTTTACTATAGCGGTCAAACCAGTCCTTTTCTACGACATCTGATAACCAATCTGGGACAACTACTGCTAAAGCATTTAAAGCAGCTCTTAAAGTTTCTCCTACACATTCAAGTCGATTAAGATTACGAATTGCCGCTAAAATATGAGTCGAGTCGGTTCGAGCTTTTCCTCTATCTTTCAATAGTTCTAGTTGTTGGCAGCGTTCTAAGAGTTTATCTAATAAAAGCTTTTCTTTGCCTCCACTCAGTAATCGAGAGCGAAATAAACTCAAAACCGAAAAATCAAAACCTGCATCATTCAATTCCAAGCCTAAAGCATATTTCCAATCGATACGGGCAGCTACTGCTTCTGCTGCTCCTCTGTCAGACAATCCCGACAGATACTGCATCACGCACACCAAGGCTAAACCCCCAGGACGTAAAGCTGGTTGACCTTCTGTGGAATAAAGTTCAACAAAATCCTCATCTACATAAAATGTCCCCAATTCATCTCTTAAGCTCATGTAAATATTTCCTTTGGGGAAGGCTTGGTGTGCTATTTCTTTGGTAAGAGGTGGGATAGGTTTAATTGACTGAGGATGTAGAGCCATGATCTTTAACCACTCCTGTAATCCTATAAAATTTGCTGTTATTTGTTAAACTTAGCTCATCCTTCGCGATTATTATTCGCGAAGTATACTTCCATTTTATTAATGTTTCTCCTCAGTTTTTTGGAGATGAAGAAAAATCAATCATCACAAGATAAATTAGAGCGTATTGACCGAATCACCACAGCGATCGCTGCTCTGGAACAACAAAAACAACGGCTCGAAACCGAAGGAGAAATTGCTCCTGTTGGTTGCGTGGTTTCTCGTTATCAGGTACGACAGCAGCAGAAAATTTATTGGTATTACAAACTTCAAGCACAGGAACCTACTTTCCCTAAAGCCCAGGATGAATCGGCTTTGAGTAAGTACAAGCATTTAGGAAAAGCTGGTAGTGAAGCTCATATTACCGCAGTTATGCAGGTGGTCAGAAGGTCTCAAATTGATGAAATTCAACGTACTATTGATACTCTGACTCAAGGCTTATTAGATGTTGGTTATGATGATGAACCACAAAAGAAATAATTAGGATTATTATTCGCGTAATGTGTTCGCGAATACTTCCCTTTTGTTAAGTTCATCAACAGTATCGGAGGCTGGACAAACCATTATGGTCCTAAAACCTGACGAAAGCACTCCCAAATATGAAGCAGCTTTAGAACAGATTGCTGTGGCCCAAGGCAATTATCAAAGCGCTCTCAAGGAATTGGATATTGCCAAAGCCAAACGAGACAGTGCCAAAACTGCTTTTGATTTGGCTAACGAATATTTACCAAAGGTACAGAAGCTGACAACAGAAGGTGGACTAGCACAAGTTCAATTAGATGAAGTTTTACTACAAGCGGAAACTGCCAAAAATAATCTGATTACCGCAGAGCAGGAAATAGCAGCAGCAGAGGTTAAGGTCAGACAAACAGAAACTAGCATTCGCCAAGCACAGGCAGAGGCCAAGGCTTCTTTGGTAAGTGTCAACAATAAAACAGTCAAAACTCCCATCGCTGGAATAGTGGATAATTTGCCTGTAAAAGAAGGAGATTATGTCAGTGCAGGACAGTCTATAGTAGCGAAAGTAGCACAGTCAGAGGATTTATTTTTAAATATTCAAGTACCCTCGAATCGAGCCAGACAACTCAAGCCAGGTCTAAGATTAGATCTACTCGACCCTACTAGCAAAGAACAATTATCTACAGGAGAAGTAACCTTCGTTTCTCCCACGGTTGACCCCGAAGGGCAAACAATTCTCGCTAAAGCTCAGTTTAATAACGAAAATGGTGAATTGCGTGATGGACAATATGTTGAGGCTCGTATTACTTGGGATACTCAGCGAGGACTGTTGATCCCTACTAAATCTATTTCTCGCATTGGGGGTAAAGAGTTTGTCTATCAAGTAAGTGACAAACAAAATGAAAATGGTCAAGAGGTGGTTAGCTTAACTCCTGTTGAGTTAGGAGCTATTCAGGGTAATAGTTATCAGGTTATTTCTGGACTAGAAGCAGGCGATCGCATTGCTATCTCTAATATTCTCAAACTTAAAGATGGCGCACCCATATTAAGTAATGAGTAATGAGGAATAAGTAATGAGTAAATACCGATTGCTTATCGATTACAATTTAGCGTGGGCTATGCGTCTTTTTACAGCGTAAATAGAACCACACTGGCGAATTACTACATTCTTTTTTTTACTCGTGATTAATCATAACGAAAACATTAGTATTCAACAAAGAACAGAAGAATTTGCTATAAGAGTTATCAAGGCTTATTGCGAGCTAAACAAAAGGCATTTTGACGATGCAGGCAAAGTTTTATCAAAACAATTTTTAAGGAGTGGAACGTCAATTGGAGCAAATTGTTCAGAGGCTAAATATGCACAATCAACTAAAGATTTTATTAACAAATATTCTATAGCTTTAAAGGAAGCGAGTGAAACTCTTTATTGGATAAGAATAATGATTAAATCGGAGCTAGTATCAAAATCTAGATTTCAAAAGATGATAGAAGAAAATGAGAGAATTATTAAAATATTAACGACTTCAATCAATAAATTGAAAGAGAATAATCAACTTAAGTAATAAGTATTTACTCATTACTCATTACTTATTACTTATTACTTTTATTAATACATTATTATGGGTCTATTCTCTATTGCTGGAAATTTTATTAAACGCCCTGTACTAACTACGGTATGTACGATCGTCATCCTGTTGGTGGGGGGTGTTTGTATTCCTCTACTACCGATTAACTACCTACCCGATATTTCCCCCGTTCAGATTCAAGTCGAAAGTATTTACACTGGGGCGGATGTGGAAACCATGGAAGACACGGTTACGACCATTTTAGAACGGGAAATTAATGGTGTGCCAGGGATGGATTATCTATCCTCTCAAAGCTATGCAGGTAACAGCAAGATCTCGGTTTATTTCCCGACGGGGAGTGACAAGGATATTAGCCAAGTTAACGTGCAAAATCGAGTAGCACAAGCTTTACCTCAATTGCCCAGTCCAGTCCAACAGCTTGGGGTCTCGACCACAGCAGCCTCCAGTAGCATCCTGATGATCTTCGGTATCTATGGGGAGCAAGGAGCCTATAATGATATTTTTATTAGTAATTACGTCGATGCCAATATCATTGATGTTTTAAAACGGATTGATGGGGTAGGGGACATTACTGTATTTGGGAATAAGCAAAATGCCATGCGATTATGGCTCGATCCCCAAGCCCTAGCAGCCCGAGGACTAACTACTTTAGATGTAGCTGAAGCTGTAAGTTCACAAAACATAGTTGTGGGAGCTGGTGCTATCGGTCAAGAGCCGGTGCCAGAAGGTCAAGAATATGAGTTGCCAATTCGGATTCAGGGTCGCTTTAGGAATCAAACTGAATTTGAAAATTTGGTCATCAAAACTCTAGATAACGGTGCTTTGGTGCGTCTGCGGGATGTTGGTCGGGCAGAAATCGGTGGAGAAAGCTATGCGATTAATGCTCTGGTCAATGGACAAGAAGGGGTCGGCATTTCCATCTCGCAACTTCCAGGGAGTAATGCCCTAGATGTCGGTAATAACGTTAAAGCAGCAATGGCGAAATTAGCTGAGAATTTTCCTCCAGGATTGGCAGCCTCGATAGTCTATGACACCACCGAGTTTATTCAGGTATCGATCCAAGAAGTTTTTATTACTTTGCTTCAGGCAATTGGACTGGTAATTGCGGTGATCTTTCTCTTTTTGCAAGATTGGCGTACCACCGTTATTCCTGCTGTGGCAATTCCTGTAGCCTTGATCGGTGCTTTGGGATTTGCCTTTGCTTTTGGATTTTCCCTCAATAGTTTGACTCTGTTTGGCTTGATTCTGGCCACAGGGTTAGTCGTAGATGATGCGATCGTAATTGTGGAGGCTGTCACCACCAAGATTGGAGAAGGGATTAACCCCAAACAGGCATCCTTGGCTGTAATGGAAGAGATTTCGGGGGCAGTTGTTTCCACCTCCGTGGTACTGATGGCGGTATTTATTCCCGTGGCGTTTTTCCCTGGAACAACGGGCAAACTTTATCAGCAGTTTGCCTTGATTATTGCCTTTTCTGTGGTGGTATCAACTTTTAATGCCCTTAGTTTTAGTCCCAGTATGTCGGCGATTTTATTGCGATCGCCCGAACAAATGGGGTCAGCTTCTGGGGAAGGAATCTTCAGCAAGGTATTCACTCCGTTTAATCGCTTTTTGACCTGGATTTTAAACCGATACAAATCTCTGGTGGAGTTCTTGATTAAGATTCGCTATGTCATTATTGCTCTGTTTATCGTGGGTCTATTTGCCACTTATCAGGTGTTTAAAATAGTTCCTGGAGGCTTTGTCCCTTCAGAGGATCAGGGGGTGCTGCTAGGTATTGTCCAAGCTCCTGATGGGGTATCCCTTAGCTATACGGATCGAGTTGCTAAATTTTTGGCCGATACTCTCGACAATACCCCCGAAATCGAAGGCTATTTTGTTGCTAGCGGTGCAGCATTAGAAGGTGCAGGTTCTAACCAAGGGATGTTCTTTGCCAAACTAAAACCTTGGGATGAGCGACCAGGAAAAGAACAAACTGTAGATAGTGTAGTCGAACGACTCAACGGTCAGTTTTATGCCAACCAGGATGCGAATATCTTTGCGTTTAACCCACCGCCAATTTCGGGGTTTAGTTCCACTGGTGGTGTAGAACAAGAACTACAAGACCAAAGTGGGGGAAGTTTAACCATAGATGATTTTCTGGCAAATGCCCAAGAAATTTTAGCCAAAGCCAATGCTGACCCTGCTGTTGGCTCCGCTTTTACTCAGTTCACCGCAGGTACACCTCAACTACAGATCGATATCGAGCGCAATCAACTCCAAGCCTTAAACGTAGATTTCCAACAAGCCCTGCAAACCATTGGCGCAGCGGTAGGTTCCCAATATGTCAATGATTTCACTTTGTCGGGGCGCAGTTACAAAGTATTCCTACAAGCTGAAGGTAACTATCGCAACTCTCCCGACGACTTAGAAAAACTCTATGTAAAATCGCGCTCGGGTCAGATGATTTCTGTGGGTAAACTGGCCACTATCACCCGTGTAACAGGCCCGCAAATTATCTTTCACTACAACGGTTTTCGCTCCATCAAGTTACAAGGTAGTCCCGCCGACGGTTACTCTAGTGGTCAAGCGATCCTTGCTATAGATGAGGCGGTTGACGAAACAGCTTTACCTGGTATTTCTGGCGATTGGATTGGATTAGCCAAAGAAGAAATTGCAGCAGGAAGTTTGGCTGCGCTGGTATTCATCTTCGGCATCATTATGGTGTTTCTGACTCTCTCGGCACAGTACGAGAGTTATGTCGATCCCATAATTATTCTGCTGACTGTGCCTCTGGCAATCTTGGGTGCTTTATCTTTTATTGCCTTGCGAGGACTAAACAACGATGTATACGTTCAGGTGGCACTGGTAATGTTGATCGGTCTGGCTAGTAAAAATGCCATTTTGATCGTTGAATATGCTAATCAGGCAAGGGAAACAGGACTTTCGATTATCAAAGCTGCTCAAAAAGCTGCCGAAGAACGTTTTCGTCCTATTTTAATGACCGCAGTTTCCTCTTTAGTGGGTTTCTTTCCCTTGGTAATCGCTACCGGGGCGGGTTCTGCTTCCCGTTGGGCGATTGGCACAGCTCTCTTTGGTGGACTATTGGTGTCTACAGTCCTTAGTTTCTTGGTTGTACCAGTTCTTTATGTCGTAATCAAAAGCTTAGAATCCAGATTTTTAAATGGTAAACCACCTAGTGAGCCCCCTGTTCCTGGGCGTGATTATGGCTCTGGTAATCTTGCCCTCAATCCTAGCGAGTTAGGAACTTCTTCTAATGCCAATATCCCGACTCTCAATAAGCTTCAAGAAGGAGACAATCCAGTAGAGGAGGGTAAATTATGAATCAACGTAAAATTTGGTTTGCGGGAATCGTAACAGCAGCGCTCGGCACGGGTATTGGATTGGTGCTAGCTAGAATTGTCGATTCGCCCTATAGTAGCAAACATTATCAAAATTTAGAGCGCACCTATATGATAATCTGTGGCACTGGCGGATTGATTGTCGGTACAACTCAAGAAGCCTTACGACAGCTTCAGTCAGAGCGCGATCGTCTTTCAACATCCCACAAGCCCAATCACAAGCAAAATACGCGCTCACAATCATCTAATTCAACAGCAGATTGACTTCCTCACCTGTGCTTCAGCCAGGTGAGGAAGTCAATCTCAAATACGGTAAATCAAGCTTTCATGCTGAGGACGAGTAAGCTACCAATTCTTGTATATTATCAAACTCAAAATATAGTCCTAACCCACTAAATATAAAGAAATGCTAGGACTCAAGAATTCTAGCAATTCTTCACTGTATATTATTCTGAGTTTTACAATTTCTATAGTTCATGAAAACAAGGTTGAGTATTGGTCTAGCCCTGGGTGTAATCATCTTACCTGGATTAGTCCTATTTACTGGCAATCCTGCCAAAGCTCAGCGCCGAAACTCACATTCTTATTGTCATAATCGCGCTCGTGATTATGCTCGGCGTAATGCTAGAGGTGGAACATTTAAGGGTGCTGGGAGGGGGGCTGCTGTTGGAGCAATCATCGGTGCGATCTCTGGTGATGCTGGAAAAGGAGCAGCAATTGGTGCAGGTCTTGGCGCAGTTGGTGGTACTGTTCGTAAACAAGAATCCAGGGATAAACTTTACCAACGAGAGTATAGGCGTTGTATGCGCCGTAATCGCAATCGCTAATCCCAGTTAGGGCATAAAAGTTTTTAAGAAATTTAAGAGGAGTGATGATGAAAAAATTTAGTTGGCTATTTTTGTTTGGGGCGATCGCTATTAGTGGCTTAAGTACATCTGCTCAGGCACAATCTTCACCAAACACAGATGAGAGCGATGTGGTCGATTTACGAACACTGACTTGCAGAGATCTTTTGAAGTCTGAAGGTGAAGATAGAGCCAACCTAATCATCTTTATGCATGCCTTCATAAATGGCAAAACCAATAACCCAACGATCGATGCTCCATTACTCGCTGAGGCCACCAATACGATTGTCGATACTTGCATTGATAATCCTGATAGTGCATTACTTGGCGTTTTTGAACAAAATCGTTAATTGCCCTCAGTGCAACTAAGGGACTTCGACGAAAAAAATTATCCCATAGGTTAGTAGAGTTTAGGAATTGCTTAGACTCTGAAAACAGCAAAGGTGGAACTCCCTATGGGATGTTTTCTTCTGTCCAATTCCCTAACCCTTTTCTGTCAAACTGGTCGTTTTTGGGAATGTTTTTTCAGGAGTTCTAATAATCCAAAGTTTGTCTTGAGATACTGTCAGTCAATCGGAACTAAAGAATGTGTAGCACATCGATTATTTAAATCAGTTCAAGAGGAGCGAAAAAACTTTAGACAAGCTGTTAAATCAAGGAGGATTACCAATTAAATGGAAGAGAAAGAGCAAAAATAAAGGTGATGCTGTTATTGCAAGTTGAATTTGGATTAGCTTACCATTAATCGACATCCACTGGGGTATCCATCAGGATAAATAAGCCAACAGCGAGCAGAAAAAATGGTAACAAGTAATCTCCCCATTGATGAAGTTGGGCAGAAATCCACGGGTGTCTAGAGAGCCGTCCTGCGAAAGTAACCCAGAGCATAGATATTCCTATCCCTGTAAATAAGATGATCGAATCGGCAGAGTATTGAGTATCTGCAAATAAGGAAGTATAAACGACCAAAGAGTCTCCACTACTAGCTAATGTTGCTATTCCAACATTTATTGCGCCGTTAAAAGAGTTAATCATCCCTGAAGGCACTGCTGCCTCAGATTGGTAATTTTGAGATTTACGGATCAGTTTTAAAAATTCCCAAGTTCCTAAGATAATCGGCAGAAACCCCAGATAATGAATGGAGAAGCTAGGCATCACTTGCGCTATTTGTGAAAATCCATAGCTTGTCAGCAGAATTAATCCTGTGATAGCAACATAACCCATCGAAATAGCTCGAAACGAATATTGAGGATGATGAAAATAAGCTAGTAAAATGAACAAATTTTCCTGATTAGTTGCCAAAAAAGATATGACTGATACCAGTATCGCTGCCCAAATATTTATCACTGAAATCCCACAGTAAAAGTTTATTTTGTCTAAGTATATAACTATTAATTGAGGCTCTTTATTTATGAATTCCAGGGTCTTATTGTGGAGAAGACAGCTAAACAAGTACAATCCTTTTTTGCTGGTCAAAGAAATTCATATTTGTCCTCAATGCTGTCATAGCGAGTCAAAACTACCTCTTTGTATTCCTCCCTAATACTTTTTTGAGATACTCAACCGAATATCCTCTCTCTACAGCCGATTCCCACTTCTCCCAGCTTCCCCCAAGATTAACCAGTAACTTTATAAAAATTACTCGGTAGCGTCTATCATGATTGACCCCGATTTTAGTACGATTGGGTTTGTTGAGAACGTAGTTTTCCTGGAGTAATTCCAAACTTTGAATTAGCGAGTCGCTCTCCATAATTAGCATCTTTTCGGCAAACCGAGGATCGAGCCGTTGTTTAGAAAACATTATGTAGGCATAGCACAATTCAATCCCTTGATAGTAACCTTCTAATAGCGAACCTGGAGGCAAAAAAGAAAAATCACCTGGAATCACTGCACCTTTATAACCATTCGTTTTATTGCCGACAACTTCAAAGGTTTTTAATTTTGCCCCAAAGTTAATTACCAAACAGGGATCGGAGTAGCTTTCTTGATAGGAAATACCGTCAACGGGAGATTCTTTAACTACTTTAATTGTAAGATTGGGTGTTTCCAATAAATCGGTTTGTAGAATGTAGTTTAAATCTGGTTCTGCATCTGGAAGTCGATCTGACAAGTTTGTTATCCTCTTAACTATATTTTCCTTGTTCCCCTATTGTTTTAACTAGTTTTTCTACCAAAGCGATCGCGATATTTATTTTACTAATTACTTTTTATTTCTTCTATTTTATTTTGAAAATGATCGACACTATGATTTAAAGACCGAGCTAATTCTAGTCCTTTTTGATAGGCATTAAGAGCTTGTTGGTAGTTGCTCAGTTGTTTGTAAATCTCTCCTATTTGACTATAAGTGTTCATTAAGTTGTAATAATTATAAGCTTTTTGATGTACTTTAATGAGTTCTTGATAAATTTCTAAAGCAGCTTTAGGTTGTTGATAATTCTGATATAGTAAAGCTAATTTTTCCAGAGAGTCTTCAGCGAGGGAAAACTGTTGTAAAGACCAAGCCAAACTAAAAGCTTCTTTATAATATTTTTGTGCTTTTTCTGCTTGTTTTAGAGTTTGATAGTCTGTAGCCAGAGAAATTTTTAATACTGCTATTTGTTCTGGTTTTTGGTTGGTTAAATAGTTTTCTACTAATTGTTGCTTAACGGCGATCGCTTTATCGGTATAGGCTAATTTATCGTAAATTTCTGATAGTTGAATGAGATAGGTTTCTGCTTGTAAGTTATCTTTTTGGGTTTTACTATTAAAAACATAACTTTTGAAATCCCTGGAAGTTTGAGCTTGAAGTGATTTAAGTAACTCTTCATAGATATTAGCTGCTTGAGAATAATCAAATTGAGCTAAATATAATTTTCCTAAAGTTTCTAAATTTTCTTTTTTTTCTGAAAAATTATCTTCTTTACGGCTTTTTTGTAAAATTTGTTGATAAATAATAACAGCGCGATCGAGGTGTCTTACCTGCTGATAAGCTCGACCCATACTAGATAATAATTGCTCGTTGAGAGTATTTGTTGTAGTTAAATTTTGTTCTATTGTAATTAGGCGATCGCTAATTATATTTAACTCTTGAGTAAGATTTTGTTGCCAGGCAATCTCACCAATTCTACCTAAAGCATTTATCTCTTCTATTGTTCCTAACGCCCGTTGTAATTGTAATTCTCTGTACCAAAGCGTAAAAGCTTCATCTTTCTTTCCTGCTACTAATTCTAATTGTGCTTGATTATCGAGGATAGTAATTTTTTCTTGAATTAGTCTTTTTTCTAGAGATGTTAAAGGTCGAGCGATATTTTTAGGTGGTAATAAAGGATCGGGTTCTACACTTTCTAGAGGATTGAGGTTTTCCGTCTGTGCCGAGACAGTAAATTGACTGGGATTACAATAAAAATAACTTAAATTAAGTAACAAGAAAGCAAGAGTTATTTTTGGACTTTTAAAGATCGAGTTGAGAATATTCAAAATATTTTGATGGTCAATTTTTAATTATTTTACGGGAAAATTATGCCGATTGACTCAGAGCTTTGCTTAACGGGACTTTGAAAAAAACTAGGTTCAAAAAGGGGTGAAAGCCTGATCTATCAATGGTTTAACATCAAAACAACTAAATCCTTAATATATCTAGGTTTCAGACGATTTTACCTCTTCGAGGTAA
>JBFRWK010000243.1:0-93871 GCA_051439545.1 Xenococcaceae cyanobacterium
CCACCATATGTATGGTAGTTTCCATGTATCACGCTCCATATAGTATATAAGTACAATTTAACTCGCTATAGGTAGAGTGTATTTTTGTTCTTTAACACTGTAGATAGTGGGTGCGGAATGTGGGATATAAGTTATAGATTTTTGCTGCATCTTCTGTTAGCTTTTCACTTAATCGACGCAAACGACTACCTAAAGCAAGTTTACCAACCTGAAAATAGAAATCCATTTTTTATAAAATTAGTTACGTAAGCACTTACATATTTAAAATAACTGAGAATCGGCTAAATAATTAGTTAAAAAAACTTTCGAGCTATTTACTTAAATTTACAAAAACCACCTAGAAGCTGAGATCTTCAAATTACAAGCGCGATCGCTTTTTTATCCCTTATTCAGCCAAATTTTTTTGATGGTGAGCTTCGATAACCGTATGGACATTACCTCTAGGCTGGAAATCGCCTTTAATTGTCACTTCTAGGGGGTCGCAAGCAGCAACAAAATCATCTAAAATTTGATTCACTGATTCTTCATGAGAAATATAGCGATCGCGATAACTATTGATATAGAGTTTTATTGCTTTTAGTTCTACTACTTTTTCATCGGGAGTATAGGTAATGTAAATTGTCGCAAAGTCTGGATAGCCAGAAAAAGGACATTTACAAGTAAATTCGGGTAGGGTAATCTCAATTTTGTAGCGTCGTCCCACTCTAGGATTAGGAAAAGTAATTAATTCTCCTTCCGCGATCGCTCTTTCTCCATATTTTACTTCGGGATTCAGTGAAGTCTCATTATCTGGAAGAATCTGGTTATTCACTTTTTGGTTTTTCGATCGAGCAGAAGAATTAGTCATAAAAAATCAAGCTATTTTCCCAAAAATCAATAGTTATTTATTATATATCTATTTATCAACTTGAATTAGCTTTTTTTCCCAAGCTAAGGCAGTCTGAATAATTGCATCTAAAGAATTATACTGAGGTTGCCAACCCAAGATCGCTTGTATTTTATCCGCAGCAGCTACAACACAGGCAGGATCGCCTTTTCTTCTTTCCGTTTCAATAACTTTAAAGTCTACTCCAGAAATTTCCTTTACTTTGTCGATAACTTGACGTACGCTATAGCCTTGACCGTAACCACAGTTAAGAATTTGGCTTTGAGTAGATGTTTGTAGATAAGTTAGAGCATCTAAATGAGCTTTAGCTAAATCTTGCACGTGAATATAATCACGGATGCCAGTTCCGTCCATGGTTGGATAATCTGTGCCAAAAATATTCATATAAGGACAACGACCTAAAGCAGCATCGCAAGCAACCTTAATTAAGTGAGCAGCTTTTTTTCCAGACTGACCGATTTTACCCGATCGATCGGCACCAGCAACATTAAAGTAGCGAAGAATGACATAGGTTAAATCTGAGACTTGCCCATAATCCTGAATAATTCTTTCACTCATCAGTTTAGAACTTCCATAAGGATTGATAGGAAGAGTTGGCGATAATTCTGTTACAGGATATTCTCTTATATCACCATAAACGGCAGCAGTACTCGAAAAAACAAACTTATTAACCGCAAATTTTTGACAGCATTTTAGTAAGTTTAAGGTATTTACTGTATTATTTTCATAGTACAGAAGAGGATTGACAATAGATTCTGGAACAGAAATGCTAGCAGCAAAATGCAGCACGGCATCAAACTGATATTGTGCAAAAACATCAGCTAATTTGACAAAATCTTGTAAATCGCCCTTAATTAATTTGCCATATAATAAGGCTGAAGCTGAACCAGTAGAGAGATTATCGTAGACAATAATGTTATAACCCGCTTCTCCTAGTTGTTTGATAGTGTGAGAACCTATATATCCAGCACCACCAGTAACTAGAATTGTTTGCTTCATAGTATCGGTAATAAAAATAATAAGAAATTTTAAAAATATATCAAAGTTTAATGACGAAGTTATGCGAATCAGAGTTTGCTAAAAGCTACCCGTTCATGATTTTATCTTTAAAATTTAAAAAGCGTCCAGCCGACACAGTTATGCCAGGGACGCTACTTGATATATTTGTAGTTATTTATATTTAAGGTCTTTATATTAGCTGACCTCATTTAATCTTATATATAGGATCTCAGACATTTTCCTTAAACATTCTTTTCATAATATTTTTTTAATGTTTAGTATCTTTGCTTTTGTTAGCTTTTTGTAAAGTTATTTTGATTGGTAGCTAAAGTCACTCCTAATTGCTGAGATATCCATACTTCCAAATTACGAATCGTATAAGAGCGAGCAGCGATCGCTGGGTCGATCATCGGTTCGACTAAGATAGTAAACATCCCCAAACGGTTTCCTGCCAACACATCAGTAAATAATCGATCGCCTACCATTGCTACTTGTTTCACAGGCAAATTCATCTCTTTTGCTGCTTGTTTCAGTTTTTTACGGGATGGTTTTTTTGCACCGACAATATAGGGTAAATCTAAAGACCTAGCAATATTACCAATCCGAATTTGACTCAAATTGTTACTAACTAACCAAATAGATACTATTTGTCTAATTTGAGTTACCCATTGTTTTAATTCGTCTGAAGCTTCTTTCTCTCTCAAAGGTACAAGAGTTTCATCAACATCTAACACTAAACCTTTAATGCAATACTGCTGTAAAATTTCTGGATTTAAGTTGATGATAGTATCACCTAAAACTAAATCGGGCTGTAATAAGATTGCTTTACTCATAGAAAATAATTTTATTTTTGAGCTTGAATAACCTGTAGGCTTCCACCAGCATATAAGCTCTGAGTTAAGACTTCAAAGCCTCGTTCGGTTAAATTTTGTCTCAGATTGTTTTTAAGTAGCTGCCAAGCTGTTTCTGTTTCAAACAACCATAAGAATATAGCTAAAGGAAGCCAAAACAACTGATTTTGTGGTTGATGAAAATCAACTAAGGTAAAAATACCGCCTGGTTTTAAGACTCGATATACTTCTTTAAAAATCTGCTCTAATTCTTGAGGGTTCATTTCATGCAAAGCAGCACTCGTATGAACTAGATCGAACTGATTGTCTGAAAAAGGCATAGCTTGTGCTAATCCTTCTACCTACTTGGCTTGAGGTACATTTTGTTTGGCTCTATTTAAAGCTACAGGTGAGATATCCAAACCCATGACTCGATCGCTTTTTTGAACTAATAATTGAGTAGTTTGACCAGAGCCACAACAGAGGTCTAACACCTGGGCATGACGATCGATCTTTAAATTCTGTAATGCTAATTGACGAAATCGCTTTTCGCCTCCGACGGATAAAGCAGCTAAACGGGAAATCCCATTGTATAACCATTGATATTTATAACTTAAAGGTCTGAGAAATGTTGCCAATTGTTAACCTCTCTAGTTAAGTTCTGTATATTCTGACATTAGAAACCCATTACAAGATATATTGTTAAAATTAGTAAAGAAAGCTGAACATAAAAAAATTAAGTTATTAAGGATATGGGTCGTATAGGAGTATTACTATTAAATTTAGGTGGGCCAGACCGCATAGAGGATGTCCGACCCTTTTTATATAATTTGTTTTCCGATCCAGAAATTATTCGTTTACCAATTAAAGCACTGCAAAAACCTCTGGCTTGGTTTATATCTACAGCAAGAGCGAAAAAATCTCAACAGAATTATTTGGAAATTGGAGGAGGTTCTCCTTTAAGACAAATTACTGAAGCTCAAGGCAAAGCTTTAGAAGAAAAACTAGCGGAATTAGACCAGGATGCCAAAGTATATATTGGTATGCGCTACTGGCATCCTTTTACGGAAGAAGCCGTTGCCCAAATTAAGCGAGACAAGATCGAAAAATTAGTTATATTACCTCTTTATCCTCAATTTTCTATCAGTACTAGTGGCTCTAGCTTCCGTATCTTAGAAGAAATGTGGGCAGAAGACCCTGAATTGAGAAAAATCAACTACACCCTTATCCCTTCTTGGTACGATCGTGAAGGCTATTTACAAGCCATGGCAGATTTAATTGCCCAAGAACTAAATAAATTCGAGGATCCAGACCGAGTCCATATTTTCTTTAGCGCACACGGTGTTCCTCAAAGCTATGTAGACGAAGCGGGAGACCCTTACCAGCAAGAGATTGAGTCATGTACTCGCCTAATTATGCAAACCCTCGATCGACCTAACGAATACACCTTGGCATATCAAAGTCGTGTCGGTCCAGTAGAATGGCTACAACCTTATACAGAAGAGGCATTAAAAGAATTAGGCGAACAACAAATCGATAATTTATTGGTTGTGCCAATTAGCTTTGTTTCCGAACATATCGAAACTCTGCAAGAAATCGATCTTGAATACAAGGAAATTGCTGAAGAAGCAGGGATTAAAAATTTCTGTCGCGTTCCTGCTTTAAATACTCACTCAGGATTTATCGATGCTCTAGCGGATTTAGTAGTTAATTCATTAGACGAGCGACCTTGTACTTTTGACGAAGTTACTCATCCTAAAAAAAACATGAAAATGTATCCCCAAGAGCGTTGGCAGTGGGGAATGACTACAGCAGCAGAAGTGTGGAATGGTCGTTTGGCTATGTTAGGCTTTATTGCTTTGTTGCTAGAATTACTTAGTGGTAATGGCCCCCTACATATGGTCGGACTATTGTAAAAGTTAATAGAGTTAATTTAGTAATAGGTTAGTCGCTACCTAACTTAGCTAGGACGAGCAGAAATAGACACAGAAGGTTTTTTGTACCAATCACGCCAAACTTTAGCACTGCGGATGGAAATCCATAGTAACAAAAGAGCGATTATACCACCCTCTTCTGGTGCTTCAAAAGCTAGAAAGGTTAAGGCGATCGAAAGGAAATCTTCAATGATTACGATCCCAACGGGTATTCCTCTTAAACGAAAAAACCAACCTACTTTGACTAAAGTTAGTAGCAAAGCAAAGATTGCACCCAAAAAACCGCTTAACCAGATAGGCGCAAAATCGATCGCTAAAATCTTAGCTGTTGTCACTGCAATTATAGCTCCAATTATAGGACTAAAAAATAATTGAACTATTTGCAAAATTCTTTGTCCCAACAACTTTTTAGAAGCAGATAATTCAAATAGTGACCAACTAATCAAAATTGATAATAAGATTTGTGGTTTTATTTGGTTCAAAATCGGTAAATGCGACCAAATACTATCCCCATGCAATAAACTAATTACTAAAAGAGGTAAAGCAATTCTCATTCCCGCTGCTGCCGAAGCTGAAAGTACAGCCAAAACTAGCATCATCATTATCTCGGTTACTTATGGTAGGAAATTTTAAAAGCAACTTTTAACTTAGCCGATCGAGTAACTAATAGCTGTGATAAGAAAGCAAATTTATCATGATTACAAAATGTCCAGGTGCTGTGGCATTCGCTTATATTTTTGTTTTACGGCAGTGTTACCTTAATTAATAACTAGCAAAATAAGTATAAATACCAGATATTAAAAAGTTAATGACCAATTCGTCTAATCAAAATAACTCTAGAGCAAAAAAAAATAACCTCGATCCAGAAATGTATGCTCGACTTAAAGCAGAAGCCAAAGCCCCCTACAAAAGTTTGAGAAAATTTTTTTATACGACTTTTGGTGCATCGGGGTTTATTGGTGCTGTAGTTTTTTTAGCCAAAATTATTGCAGGAAAAAATATTTCTACAGCTTTACCTAATTTTGCTTTACAAATCGGTTTAGTAGCTTTGATGCTGTTTTTATATTCTAGGGAAGAAGATTAGTAAATAGCAGACTCAAGAAATGAAAAAGAGACTTTAAACAGAGACTATTACTCAAGACATTAGAAAGTATGAGCAAAATTACTGGGGGGAAAAGAGTTGGCAACAACCTTTTTTATTACTTTGAAGAATTCTCTATTTTTGCAGGGATGGAAGCTATTTTTGCAAATGCTACAGAGATTCAAAACATTTTTGCTCTTATTACTGGTAATAAAATTTCTTGTATAGATGGGCCGATCCAAACATTAGGAGAAGCGAATCTATTTCTGCTGAATCCTAATGGTATTGTTTTTGAAGCTAATACTTCTCTCGATCTCGGCGGTTCATTTATCGCGACAACTGCCAACCAGATAGATTTTGCAGATGAAGGAAATTTTTCTGTTCATGAAGAGCCTCAAGAGAGTTCTAAAATTAATACCCCTTTTAAATTAAGTTTAAATGGCAACACTGGCACAATTACTGTCAATGGTATGGGAAATCAGGTCAATAATAAATCTCTCCTTTCGCCGATAACCTTTGACAAGACACCATTAGGACTTTCTGTAAAAAAGAATAAAACTCTGGCTTTAATTGGAAATGAATTAAATTTTCATAGTGGTGTAGTTACCACAGAAGGTGGAGATATTTACTTAAATAGCCTGGAGTCTGGTTCGGTTGAAATCGATCGTGCCAAAAATCAATTAACTTTTCTTAATGAGAATATAATTAGCGATCGAGACATTAACCTCGATCGACAATCCTTAATTTATGTCCATGGAAAAAACAGAGGAAATATTTCAGTAACTGGTCGTAATATTAATCTTACAGATGGTTCTTTTATTTTTGCTCAAAATAAAAAGAATTCTCTCAGGAGTTCGATACATATCAAAGCATCTGAAAATCTAACTCTTTCAATTCAACCTCACTCATCAAATATTAACCTTCGTAGTGCTATTCGTTCAGAAACTTTAAATACTGGAGGAGGAGCGATTATAAATATTTTTGCCGATCGATTACTACTTCAAGATGGAGCAAGAATTAGAACTTATTCATTTGGCGATGGTGTCGGTGGCGATCTTAATATTAATGTTGCCAATCTAATTCAATTAGCCTCCCCCAGTAGTATTATCGCTACTACTTATGGGAAAGGAAATGCAGGCAGTATTTATGTATCCGCTTCTCAACTTAATTTAAAGTTAGGAGGAATAAGTTCTTCGACATTTGGAGAGGGAAATGGGGGATCGATCGAGATTAATGCTAGCCTAATTGAGATTGAGGGAAATTTTCGCGGAAATAGAGGAAGTATCGCAGCAACTTCTTGGGCATCTGGAAATACGGGAAATGTAAAAATTAATACTTCAGAATTAAGAGTTATTGAGGGAGCATCATTATCATCATCTTCTTTTGCTGATGGAAATGCTGGAAATATTAATATTAGTGCCTCTCAGTCAATAAAAGTAATCGGCTCGCAGAAAACTTCCCAAGCAGGTAAAAACCCTCAAAGTACGATTAGGGCTGCTGTTCAGTCTGTTTCCCCTGGAGCTAAAAAAGCATTTAACCTACCAGATATACCTTCTGGTAATTCAGGTAATATAATTATTAACACTCCAGTTCTAGATATTGCTAGAGGAGGAGTTGTTACAGTAGAAAACCAAGGAAGGGGAAAGGCAGGAAAGCTGCAAATTAATGTTAACAGTCTTAACCTAGACGAAGCGGGAACTATTACTGCTGCTGGAATTGAAAATAATGGAAAGGTAACGATCGAGACTAATAACCTTTCCACTAACAAATTATTATCAAGCAATTAGACATAGGAGACAAAGACAAGATCGAAACGCGATCGATCTTTAGATTTGCTATCTATTTACTCTTCTGAATCATCATCTGAAGATTCGTCAACAGTTATAGAGCCATTTACTTTTTCGCCTACGGCTAACTTCTCTTTAACTTGTTGTTGGATTTGAGCAGATAATTCTGGATGTTCTTCTAGATATTTGATGGTATTATCTCTACCTTGACCGATGTTATCACCCTCGTAACTATACCAAGCTCCTTTACGTACCACCACATCATTAGCTTCTGCCAAATCTAACATACATCCTATTTGAGAAATGCCTTGACCAAAAATGATATCAAATTCGGCAATACGGAATGGAGGAGCAACTTTATTCTTGGCAACTTTAACTTTAGCGCGGATACCATATTCTCCTTCACTACCCTTTTTAAGAGTTTGAATACGGCGAATGTCTAGTCGGACTGAAGCATAGAATTTAAGGGCAGTACCTCCAGTAGTCACTTCAGGACTACCGTAGGTAACACCAATTTTTTGCCGAAGTTGGTTGAGAAAAATGACTGTCGAGCCAGATCTGCCGATATTTCCCGCAATCTTACGTAAAGCTTTACTCATCAAGCGGGCTTGCAATCCTACTTGATTATCTCCCATTTCTCCTTCTATTTCGGCGCGGGGGACTAAAGCAGCAACAGAGTCTACTACTACTAAGTCTACTGCTGCCGATCGCACTAGTTGATCGACAATTTCTAAAGCAGATTCTCCGTGATCTGGCTGTGCTACTAACAGATTTTCGATATCAACTCCCAAAGCTGCTGAATAGGTGGGATCGAGAGCGTGTTCGGCATCAACAAAGGCTGCTACTCCTCCTGCTTTTTGGATTTCCGCGATCGCATGAAGTGCTAATGTTGTCTTACCCGAGCTTTCTGGCCCATAAATTTCAATTACTCTTCCTTTTGGTAAACCACCCCCAAGAGCTACATCCAAAGTTAATGCACCAGTAGAAATTGTTTCTACTTTCATTTGGGTAGCATCCCCCAAGCGCATAATCGAACCTTTACCAAAGTTTCGCTCTATTTGCTTTAAAACCAAGTTTAGGGCTTTTTCTTTATCGGGATTGGTAGGAATATTTACAGTAGTTGCCATAAAAGCCTCAATAATTATCTAGAAACAATATTTAATACAAAAGAATCTGGGAAAAACTTGCCCATACTATGGTGTTTATTAGTATCGTCGATCGATACTAACTCATTTGCCTCTTTGTTTTTCTCTAGTTTTAGACAAACAATACCTTTGACTAAAAAATCATCTTTTCTATTTTAGTGCAGAAGTACTGTTTTATGGAGATATAATTTTGACTAAATATCGAGATAAGCTTACTTATCTGATTTTATAGTTAAGCAACCCAGAAAGATAACTTATGTGAGGTTTTCTTAATTAAATTTGGAGATGAACGACAACAAACAATAATTTACTTTGTCTGCATATTATAACTTCGCACAGAAGCAGGTATAGGAATATCTGGTGATAGGCGAGGGTCGCTAATTGGTTTTCCTGGGGTAATATTAAGAGGGATTACTCCAGCCCAGATAGGAAGTTCATAGTCCTTTTCAGCGTCTACAGGCGCGCCTGTTCTCATTTTTGCCGAAGCTTCAGTCAAAGGTAAAGATAGAACTAATGTACCGTTAAGTTCTTGAGGATTAGGGGGACGAACTTCTTGCCAGCGATCGGGGATAATATTATCGGAGAAAGCTTTTAGTGCTGCTAGTTTTTGTTCTGGTTCTTTAACAATGGTTGCCGTGCCGAATATGACTACAGAGCGATAATTTAAAGAATGATGAAAAGCAGAACGAGCGAGTACCAACCCATCTACTAAAGTAACGCAGACACAGACTTCTATTCCTGTTTGCAAAGCACGTAGCATCCGACTGGCAGGAGAACCATGGATATACAATTTATCTTCTACTCTGCCATAGGCAGTAGGAATTACAAAAGGTTGCCCCTCAGCTACAAAACTTACATAACAAATAAATCCCTCATCTAAAATTTGATAAATAAGTTCTCGTTCGTAGCTTGCTCTATTAGGTAATCTTTTGACAGTACTGCGCTGGTTATGGAATAGCTGTTTAGTATTGGGATTATTTTCTGTATAGCTCATAATTACTCTGGATAAATCTTACTTCTGTTAGAGTAATTACGATAATGGTTGCTTACAAGTGCCAATATCGATCTAATTAACCAGTCCACTTTGGCTCATTAGAGTCAACTTTTTCAACATTGTCTAAAATCGAGTCAGTTTTCAAGGAATAAAAACTGTGTTCATTACTTCCAATCTAATTAATTTAGATGACAAAGATCGGATTCTTAATTGTTTAGTTAAATTATGGATTTAGCGATCGCTTTAGACAATAATTCAGATATACCTTTGTATCATCAACTGTATACAGAGCTACGCCAGGCAATTTTGACAGGAAGGTTGCAACCACATCAACAACTTCCTTCTACCCGTTGGTTAGCAAAATCTTTAGGCATTTCTCGGAGTACTGTTACCCAAAGTTACGAACAATTGTTTAGCGAAGGCTATTTACAAACAAAAATTGGTGCGGGAACATTTGTTAGTGAGGAACTGCCAGACGAGCTTTTAACAACTCAACCCGTTAAGTCTAAATATGGGAGTGCTTCTCCTAAGATTGAACTATCAATTTACGGTAAAAATGTAGAATCGGCAGATATAGGTGTTACAGATTCAGATTTACCTATTAGTTTTAATTATGGTAGACCAGCCCTCGATCGCTTTCCTTTAAAATTATGGCGTAAGTTACTATCTCGTCATTGTGAATCTAATTTAGACTTATTAGACTATTCTTTAGAACCTAGGGGGCATCAACCATTAAAAGAGGCAATAGCGAGTTACTTATCTTGTTCTCGTGCCGTACAATGTTCTCCAGAGCAAATTATTATTACTAGCGGTTCACAACAAGCGATCGATCTGATAACTCGTCTTTTCATTAATCCAGGAGATAAAATTTGTTTAGAAGAACCTTGTTATCAGGGTGCGCGGAATATTTTTCAAGCTCATGGAGCTAAACTGATACCTGTAGAGGTAGATGAGTCGGGATTAATTGTTCGGCAGTTAGTAAATATTCCCCAAGTTAAACTAATTTATGTTACGCCTTCTCATCAGTTTCCCACAGGGGCAGTCTTATCTTTACCGCGCAGACTAGAATTACTTCGATGGGCAAAGGAAACAGGAGCAATTATCATCGAAGATGACTATGATAGTGAATATCGGTATAGTTCCCGTCCTATACCCGCATTACAGGGATTGGACTGCGATCGCTCGGTAATTTATATAGGTACTTTCAGTAAAGTATTATTTCCATCTCTACGCATTGGTTATCTTGTCGTACCGAAGAATTTACAATCTCTTTTTGGACGAGCTAAATGGTTATGCGATCGACAATCTCCTTTAATCGAACAACAAGTCCTGACTGATTTTATTACCGAAGGACATTTAGCCAGACATATCCGCAAAATGCGTAATCTTTACGATCTACGTCGTCAAGCTTTAGTAGCAGCTTTAAAAGAATATTTAGGTCAAAAAGTGACTATTTTGGGAGAAAATGCGGGAATTCATTTAATGATTAAAATTAAAACTAATTTAAGCGACGGAGAATTAATCGATCGAGCCAAGCAAGTAGGTGTAGGATTAACAAGTCTCCAAAAATACTATCTACAAGCAAGAAATCAAGGAGAGTTTCTCTTAGGATACTCCGAACTAGATGAATGGCAAATTAAAGAAGGTATTCGTAGATTAGCTTCTATTTTTTAGAAGAAAAATTTTTTTTAAAAGCTGAGAGCTAATAGCTTATAGCCGATCACTAGTGAATCAACAACTTAGCCTATCCAATTAAAAACTGCTGTAAGTAATACCAATTCTCAAAAATAGCTAAATATATAGAGAGTTATTTATTATGAGAAAAAAGCTTTTAAGCCCCTGTTAATTCTGACTCGGTGACTCGGTGACTCCTGACTTCTACCCCACACGAAGTCTCTCGTTAATGCACGAGAATTGATATAAGCCCTAATTACGATCTAAAAAAGTTTTAAAACCAGTTTTAGGTTTCCAAATAATTGCTCCATCTTTTTCTGTGACATACAATTCAGTTTGTTTTGTTTGTAATAATTTTTGACTATTTTCTTCTAGTTTAGTTGTAGAAGCGATCGCGATTTTCGGTTGCCATATCTTTAACCATTCTGGTTCTATTTTTTTACCAGAAAATAAAAATATTTGCGGGGTAAAATTCAACTGGCTTTTTTGTAAATATTTTTCGACATCAATTTTTTTCGACCAGTTACCGACTATTAACCAAGTCGAATCTTTGATTTGTAATTTTAGTAAAGGAAGACGAGGAGCGCTCGAGTCTATTTCAGTAGAGTTAATTACAATTTTTTCTTTGTTCAATAATAATTGATTTTTAGCCAAATCGATTTCAATTATCGATTTTAGGGTAGAATTGATTGACAAATTTTTAATTTTTAAATTACTGGCAATTTGTGACCAACCATCACTAAAACTAGATGAATTATCTAGAGCTATACCGCGATCGATATTATTAATACCTTGTTCTTTTAAAAAAGGTAAAACTGTATATTTTGCCGTATCTGCTTTGCCACTATTAATTAAAATAACTTGACCTCGATCTTGAATAACAATTATTTGCTCTGTTTTGGCAGCGAGAATTGTAACTTGAACTAAATTAAAATGAATATAGACAATAGGCAGTATTATTAAAGTTGCAGAAAATAGAAATACTAAGTGCCAACGAGCTTGCCACCATTTGCTAAACCAGACTAATAATAATAATCCGTAAATAGTAATGACAATCGTGAGAGAAATTTTACCGATCGCTAAATTACTACCTGGTAAATCAGTAAAAAATTTAGTTATTTCAATCAATAGGAGAGTAGGATAGAAAAGTAGAGAAGCGATCGCGCTACCAATTACGGGTAAAATCACCGCAGCTATCGCGCTTATCATTCCACCTAAACTAATAAGAGTAACCAAAGGTGTACTAATGATATTTACTAAAATACTGTAAGTAGCAACAACATTAAAAACAAAACAAATTAACGGTAAAGTCCACAGAGAGGCAGCTAATGGAACAGCAATTATCGTTGCCAAAGTAGAGGGAATAAAACTAATTTTTTAGTTATAGCTGGTACAGTAGTAATTAAACCAAAAGTTGCTAAAAAACTAAGTTGAAAACCTAAATTCCAAATCCATAAAGGATTAAATAAGAGCAATAGAGTTGCTGCCAAAAGTAAAGAACCCAAAGGGATTATTTTACGTTCTAATAATAAGCCAGTTAAGACAGAAACTCCCATTAAACTAGCACGAATTACAGAAGGTTGTAAGCCAGTTAAACCAACATAAATTATCAGAGAAGATAATCCGAAGCCAAATTGAGATTTAGCAGAAAAACGATTAGTTAACTTTAAAACTACTGCCAATAGTAAAGATACATGAAAACCAGAAGCAGCAAGAACATGAGCTAACCCCACTTTAATAAAGCGATCGCGAATATCTGGGGATAAATCTACTGCTTTTCTCCCTAAAACCATGGAACTAACTAATTGACCTACAGGACTTCCTAAACCAGTAACTTGAGCTTTAATAATTCGTTGACGAATTTTCCACAAACCAAAATTAGGTTCTTTGAGATTATTTTTTTCGGTAATTTCTAATCCCTTTAAACCTGCAAAAGCTCCCTCACGAGCTAGATAATTTTTAAAATCAAAGACTCCTGGATTTTTAACAATTTGTGGCTTATATAAAATACCTTTAATATTTAAAATCTCACCTGGATAGATATTACGATCTGGCAACAAAGGTAAAGTTACATATAACTTGCCAGATACTAATTTGGGAGGAGATGTTAGAACTCGATCTGGCTTAAACCAAAACTTAACTCTATCATTACCTGTCAGTCTTGGTTCATTTAATACCTTTCCCTTTACTGTAATAAACTGACTAGAAGAATTTGTTAGTAAATAGCTAATATCATTTACTTTAGGTTCAGGTATGCGTATTTGAAAATAAACTAAAGCAAAAAGAGCGATAATTCCCGCAACTAAACAAGTTTGTTTATATTTTCTAAAATCAGGGAAACGATTTACAGCAACCGAAGTAATTATACTTAATGCTATTAATCCTATAGCAACTCTAAATAAATTTAGCCAAGAAGAATCTTCAAAATAAAATAAGCCTGTAGATAATAAACCAACAATATAAGCTAAACAGAGAATTATCCAATTATTACGATTCATTTACTAGAGAAAATAATATTTTTCATTTCCCCAGTAAAACATAATAAATTTTGCATTGTGAATTGTCGATCACCTTTCGCGACAGACAATAAAGGTATGCTCCTTAATTTAGAAAGCATACCCAAAGAGCTAACAGCTAATAGCTAAAATTGAGGTAAATTAGCAAAAAGCTTTCTAACTGAATTTTGTGCTTTAGCTTCAATTAACTGCCAGTCTACTTCTCCCATTTCATTTAGTAAACGAGTATCTATTTCTACTTCTTGGGTAGATCGATCGTCTTGACTAAAAATATGCTCTGGTAAGAAAGAATAACTCTCAAAACATACCTGATAACATAATTGCCAGATATCTATTTCGATCGATCTCTGTTGGCGAGTTAAACAAAGGTGATATCCAGGAATAGGATCGCTAACTTCTTGATAAGTCCCCTCCCATTCTGATGCTTCTAACTCTTTGCGTAAATTATCCACAACTCTAATTAAAGCTGGTTGCATCAATAATTCTGCTTGTTCCCAAGCTAGCCTTGTTTTAAATTTAGGTTTCATAAGTTTTGTCTTAAAACAATAAACAACCTAGATTAGATTAATTAATTCCAGTTACCAATAAGCGTAAAAGCAGACCAAAAATATGGATCGGAGAAAGTTAAAGAGCCTTCAGGAAGTGTTGAAGGTAGATCGACAGATTCTCCATTAGATAATAATAATTCTCGATCTTTTATTTGTACCTCACCATTAAGCATACTTAATTGAGTCGATCGCAAAGCTTCTGCTTTAACTAAAACATCACTCAAATTGTCATAAAATTCGGTCATTAAAGCTAGAGTTCCCAGGTCACTAATATACCAAAGACTAGCCAAAGCTGATTTTACTCCAGCTTGTACGGCTAAACCAGCAAATCCTAATTCTGCTTCTTCATCACCCAAAGCAGTTTCACAAGCACTCAGTACTAGTAATTCAATTGGTGTTGTATTGGTATTACTCCAACCTAGTTCATCAGAGATTTGTCTCAATTCCCTTATTTTTAATTTTTGGTCAGAAAACTGAATGAAAGAATCATTGAAATCTCCTGCTGTAAATTGTGCGTGAGTACCTAAATGAATAATTCTAAAAGGTTGACTACGACGATTTTGAGCAATGAAATTATCAACTGTAAAGTTGTCATTAATAAATAGTTCTCCTTGACGAGGATCGCTAATAATATTACTTAATTCGATCGGCATAGTTGGTAGAGGAGGCTGGTCGAGAAATTGGGATGCTCCCATTGCCAAGATTGGACTTTGATGAATATCTACATAACGAGTGTCTGTTAAACCAAAACTAGGAACTAAAGCCAGCGCATATTTTTCTACTAAAAATTGTTCTCCATCATGTAATGCTGCTAGGGGAATTAGACGTAAACCCGAATCCATAGAAAATACTAAGACATCAATATCATTCTCTTCTAACTGTGCTTCTAGGGGTTCTATTAGCCATTTATATAGCTGTTGAGCCGATTCTAAATAGTCACTTTTTCCTATATTTCTAGAGTTACTTATTTCTTTTCTAAATTTTTTAGCTACTTCTAGAACCTTTTTGCGAGACAAAGAATCAGCTGTTTGACGTAATGTACGATCGACAGAGCCTTGATTTTTAGTAGAGATAAGTTTTGTTGGATCGACATTTTTATTGCCATTAACAGCAGTATCGACAACAGTAGGTAAGACAGCAAAAGTTTCTAGTCGATTAGATTGGACTGATACATTAATAAAAGCTGGTTTTTGACCTGTTTGTAGCCATAATTGACCCAATCTGTCAGAAATTTGGGTCACAGAAGGTATTTCGCCGTACAGTTGCATTCCCGACGAGCTGACTAATTGTGTTACTTGAAATTCCTCTTGTAATTGGATAGCAACTTCAGTATTAGATTGTTGAATTTGGGTTTCATAGGCAAGTCGATCGATTTCTTGTTGAGGTGCAGCTTCTTCACTTTGTTTTTCTTCAGTTTTCTCTTCTTTTTCGGCTACCTCTTCATCTGAATCACTTTCTTCCCCTTCTGCGGTAGTATCATCTTCCCCATTGTCTTCTGCGGTGGTATCTTTTTTCCCATTGCCTTCTGCGGTAGTATCATCTTCCCCATTGCCTTCTGCGGTAGTATCTTTTTTCCCACCATCTTGTGCTGTCGAGTCTGTATCAGAATCTGCTGCTGTCGAGTCTGTATTAGAATCTGCTGCCGTCGAGTCTGTATTAGAATCTTGTCCCGTCGAGTCTGTATTAGAATCTCCTCCTAAATTGGAGTCTATATGAGTAGTAGGATCGTGGTTTGTTGTATCTTCCTTATCCTCATCTACTTCTGCTTGTGACTCGGATTCTGGTTCGGGTTCGGGTTCGGGTGCAGGCTCAGGCTCAGGCTCAGGTTCGGGTGCAGGTTCGGGTTCGGGTTCGGGTGCAGGTTCGGGTGCAGGCTCAGGTTCAGGTTCGGGTGCAGGTTCGGGTGCAGGCTCAGGCTCAGGAGTCTCTATAGGATTAATCGGATTGGGTTGGGTAATATCAGACATATTAGCTGATTGAGTATAACCAACATCAGCAGTAACGATCGATAAGGTAAAAGCCAGACTTATTTTAAGAAGTGACTGATATATTTTCATAGTTTTAAATTATTTTTATTTTTTTATGATTTATTTTTAAAAAATTTTTAATTCGGGTAGTTAAATCTAAACTAATAGCTAACATCGCTTCAGCTAATCGCTATTAAGATCGGGATTTCAAAAAGAAAAACCATAGCCAGCACCAAAAACGAATCTCGCTCCATCTCCTGCTGTCCCTGTAATATCGGTAATGGCAGGTACTATTACTAAAGGAAGTTTACGAAAAGGAACAATAGAAACTCCAACAGTCAAATCTTGACCAGACCATTCGGCGATCGCGCTCACTGGTTCGATCACTCTAACTGCTACACTACCAAATACTCCAAGGGATTCTATATCGTTGTTAATGTCAGATTCGGAACGAAATTGTCCTCCCCCTACACCCACAGTGGTGTAAAGTTCGCTAAAAGGTTCTCTTACACTGGGTTTGAGGCTAAATTTTTTCGTAATACTTCCATATCCAGAAGAACCACCATCTGTATCGCCAAAAGTCGTAAATCCCTGGATACCAACAGCAACACTTAAATCATTTCCAAAACGATGATGTAATTTCAGATTTAATGTACCATCTCTAAAAATATTATCGAGGTCTACTAAAGTAACCCCTATTTGTAAACCGACATATTTTTGGGGATCGCCTAATCCAAAACCAAAGCCGAATACTCCATCTGCCTCGTCCACAAAACGCGCTCTTTGCTGAAGTCCAATCCCAATACCCGCACTACCCCAACTAGCACCATAACCAGAAGGATTAATAATAGTAATACTAGGAGAACCCCGATAACGTCTCCTTGAAGGTAAAATTAAGGGAATTCTTCGTGGTTCAAATTCTGATTCTCCTTGAGTGGGAGTGCGTTGTAAAGAAGGAGAACCATTATCCCCTGACTCCTCCTGTAGTAATTGTCCTAGGAGTATGACCGTGTCTTTAGCTCTAGAACGATCCTGCAAACTTCCATAATCGACATTTTCTGAGGGAGAACAAACGGCAGCATATTGATAGCAAGATATTGCTTCTGCTTTTTCTTTCTTACTGAAAAATATCGCTAGTACAACACTAGCGATAATTACCTTAACTACAAAAAAAACATTTTTTAGATAAAAAGTTTTCACTTTTGTTATTGAGTTTGCTTTTGGCAAAAGATAAATTATTTTGCTTAAAAATTCTAGTTGATAATGATTAGATTTTTGTAAAAACAAATATTTTACCAACGCCAAAATGTCCAATTTGGAGAATATGCAGACTGGGGAACTCCAAGAACACCTCTATTTTGAGCAATAGCAAGACATTCTAAAGGTTTTCGATTATCTAGCACACAAGTAGCGTTGTATTCGGGTTTCACACTAAATAATTCTTCACTACCTTCTGAATCACAATTTTGATTTTCTTCTGTTACCAAACAGAGAACGCTACGGTTTTCTTGTTTCTGGCTAACAAATAAATTTGGTTGCTGATTTTGTAAGCGATTTTGTAATTTTGTTGCTACTTGCTGACAAATTTCGTCTCCTGATTGCTCTGGTAGTAGATAATCTTGATGCCAACTCATTAAAGAAGTTAAATTGACTTCCCCTGGAGTATAGGCAAATAATGTAGGTGGTTGAGCTTGAGTAGCACAAACAAAAACTGTATTTGTTTGGGCAGAATCTTGTTTTTTACTTTCTGACGCTGTTAGCAAATCAGCACTTAATGCGATCGCACCTAAAGCTAATGTAGCTGAAATAACTTTTTTAAACACCAAATTACGATCTCCTCAATTATGAAACCTATGTAAATGTTGACGATCAAATTCACAGATAGTTCATTATTTCATTAATTTTCTTTTAGCGATCATAATAAATATTAGATTTGATTAGATTTTAGTTGAAGTAGTCTCAAGTAATGTTCAAACTGGGTATCCCCAAAGTAGATGCTGCTTTAGATTGGGTTTGGTTAGTTGATTTTGGTCAGGGAAATCTAGCTCTAGCTCAAGCTGAAGCATCCGCTGCTCTACTCGATCGAGAAAATACATCTACTTTGTTGGCTCGTGGAGTAGTCCATCAGTTGCAAGGAGAATATAACCAAGCTTTGTCTCTATTTGAAGCAGCTTTTATTGCCACTACTAATGACCAGCAAAAATATACTTGTGCTGCGGTTGCCCATTATGCGGAAATTCAAGCCAGAGAGATTTTACCTGATGGCTGTTTAGTTATGGTTAACGGCAATCAAAAAGAATCTTTGTGGAAAAGAAGATTTAACCAACTCAAATCTTATCTTGAATCTGAGGTGGCATCTCAAATATCAGCAAGAGAAGATAACGATGGGGAAAATTTTGATTCTGCTATTGCTGCTTCTCTTTTTATCGAAGGAGATTTTCTTAAGTTTGTGTCTACCGATATACCTACATGGCGAACAATTTTAGGTAGATGGGGCGATCGATCTCATAAAGAAGAGTATTTAGTAGAAATAGAGCAAAAGTTTACTTGCAGACTCGAATCTTATCAAAATCTAGACATATTTAAAATATCTAAAAATCTTTACAGTGTATTGGCTGAATTACTAGCTTTAACAGGAAAAATTGAAGCAGGATGGGACATACTAGACAACTTAGTCAAGGCACATAAACAACACGGTCAGTATTTAGAGACAGGGTGGTATCTTCTTTGTCAAGGCGACTTATTAATTTCTTTACCATCTTTAGGTAAACCGATTGTCTTTGGTTATCATCTCCATAGATTAGATACCTCTTGGGCAGAAAAATCACCAGAGCAATCTGCTTCAGACTTTGCTACGGCTCAACAGTTGTACTGGAAAGCAAGACAATATTTTGACCTCGCTAAAGCGAGTCGTGGGGAAGGAATGGCTATTCTGCGTTTAGCTTATCTGAATGCTATTAATCAACAGTGGAATTTGGCTCACTATGGCTATGAAGAAGCGATCGCCTGTTTTGAGGCAGTGGGCGATCGACTCAATGCTATAGCAGCAGAAATGGGTAAACTTTGGTCTTATCTCCATTATCGAGATTTAGACGAAAAAATTTTAGTTAGAGTATCAAAATTAGCTTTAAATACCAGAGAAAATGGCGCGATCGCTCAAGGTGTAGGTTGGGGATTGACTTTTGCTTTAGCTGCCCAAGAAGCTCTGCGACAAAAACAAGATGCAGAAGTCGCTCTTAATTTAGCTAGGATAGCAGAAACTATTTTGTCTGTATTTACAGAAGAGAGAGAATTACTTTCCTGGCAATTGTTTCAACAGATTTTGCTCCATTATGATTCTGTGATGCAAGATGTTTATACTCATTTAACGGAGCTTTTTATCCAAAAAAGCAAACCGTCAGAAGCTTTTGTGTTGGCGGAGATGGCTAATATATACAACATAAGAAAAGTATTAGGAGCAGTAAGTCAGCAAAACATAACTGCTTTAGAAATCGAACAAATTCCTGCTTATTTACCGCCGAATACTTTAGTTATTAGCTATTTACTCACCGAAACTACCTTGCTTGCTTGGGCAATTAACTCGGAAGGAGAAATTAAGTATACACGAGTAAATAAATTAGGCAAGCGTCCTTTCTTAGCCACAAAATTATTGGTAACTGCCCAAAATTGGCTAAATTGTCTAGCTAGAGAAGAATTTAATCAAACCATTGGTAAGATTTTAGAGTCAACTTTTCTCTCTTATTTCGATCGAGAAATTGCTCAAGCTAAACACCTAGTAATTATTCCCTGTAGAAAATTATCAATCTTTCCTTTTGATACTTTGCTCTGGCGTACTCAACTTTTAGGCGAACAAAAATCTCTTTCTTATTTATCTGCTGTTAGCCAATTAGCTGACTTTCAATATTTTCAGCCTACACTTATCGCTCGAAAAGCTGTATTTATTGCCTATGGGGAGGCTCTTTGGCAGCAGCAATTCAGCATTAATCGGTTTTCTTCTCTAAAATTTCCGTCTATATTGGAAGGCGTAGCGAAAATGATGGCCGATCTATATGAAACTCAAGTTTTCATGGGCGATCGAGTCTCTCAAGATGATATTTTTGCTTGTCTTACTCCCCAACCCAAAATTATTCATCTTTTCGTTGAAAAAGTTACTTTTTCCAATCTAGACTTGAGCCAATTAAACTTGAAAGATAGTATAGTTATACTTACTCTAGCCAATCTGAAACTAGCTCAATTAGATAGTAAACAACTTACAGGTATTGCTCAAAGTTTAATATATACAGGTGCGAAAACAGTACTACTAAATTGTGACCCTCTATATCAACTAAAAGCGGTGGCAGCATCTATGCTCCTGTTATATTTTCATTTAGGCTTATGTTCTGGCTATACGGTAGGAGGCTCTCTACACCAAGCACAGCAACAACTAGAACTAGTTACTGTCGCCGAAGCACTAAACTTTTGTCACATAATTCAAAATTGTATTCCCTGGCATCAAGATAGCGATCGAGCTAATCGCGCTTTACTCACTAAATATATGGGAGATCTTCTCTTTTTGGGACAAGACTATGTTCGCGCCGTCGAAGCTTATGAAGTAGCCAGAAATATTTTTTACAGTGTGGGTTATTTTCAACAAGCTCGATCCTTTGAACAAGAATACCAACAAACGATAACCTTAGCTAAACTTCCCCATGAGTTTTCACCACAAAAACTAATTTTTGATTCTCCTGCTTGGAAAGGAATGTATCGAATTGTAGGAGATTGGCAACAAGTTTATTGCTATGGAGAATAATAACAAAAATAAGGAAGCACATTTGCACTTCCCTATTTTACTGATTATTTTTCGCTCCTTAGCTAAAAACCGATTACTCGATAATACTAGGTGCAACCATAGCAGAAGATTGTCCCGAAGCTAGTAGATTCACATTTAGTTTATTTTCTTGTTGCTCGGACACTACAGCTAAGGCTTCGCGTACCTTACTTGTTACTTCGATGGTTTTAAGATCATAAGTGTTAGTTACTAACTTAGGATAAAAGCCGATCGCAATAATTGGTACTAGTAGAGATGCTGTAATATATATCTCTCGTGGCTTTGCATCCAGAGAAAATCCATCGAGTTTGAGTTGAGGGTTTTTCTTGCCATAAAATACTTCTCGCAACATAGAGAGTAAATAAATAGGAGTGATAATTAGACCCACAGCAGTTAAGAAAATAACACCGACTCGGAAACTCTGACTGTAAACATCACTGTTGGCAACTCCCAGAAATATACTCAATTCTGCTACAAAACCACTCATTCCAGGAAGAGCTAAAGAAGCCATTGCCCCTGCTGTAAACATAGCAAAAGTTTTGGGCATTTCTTTGGCAATTCCCCCCATTTCGTCCATCATTAAAGTGTGAGTACGCTCATACACGACACCAGACAGGAAGAATAAAGCAGCAGCAATTAATCCATGGGATACCATCTGTAATACTGCTCCGTTTAAGCCTAAGTCGGTAAAAGAAGCAATACCAATTAAGACAAACCCCATATGGGAAATAGAAGAAGAAGCTAATCTGCGTTTTAGATTAGTTTGTCCAAAAGCAGCCAATGCACCATAAACAACATTGACTATACCTAAAACAATTAACAGCGGTGCAAACTGAATATGGGCATGAGGTAAAATTTCAACGTTAAAACGAATTAGTCCATAACCACCCATTTTTAGTAATACACCCGCTAAAATCATGGAAATAGGTGCAGAAGCTTGGCTATGAGCATCTGGCAACCAAGTATGTAGGGGAAATACTGGTAGCTTTACACCGAAGGCAATAAAGAAGCCAGCATAAGCCAACACTTCTAAGCCGATAGGATAATTCTTGAGGCTTAATTCAGTTAAATTGAGAGTGAAGCCATCGCCGTAAAAAGCGAGGGCTAAACCAGAAACTAAAATAAAAATAGAAGCTAATGCCGTGTAGAGAATAAATTTAGTAGCTGCATAGAGGCGTTTCTTACCACCCCAAATAGAGATGAGTAAGTATACAGGTACTAATTCTATTTCCCACATCAGGAAAAATAACAATAAATCTTGAGCAGCAAACACACCGATTTGCGCGCTATATAAAACTAATACTAAGAAATAAAATAATTTTGGTTTATGAGTCACTTGCCAAGAAGCAAGAATGGCGAGGGTACTAATTAGACCCGATAAAATAATTAACGGCATTGACAAACCATCAACGCCGACTGACCAACTAACTCCCAATTGTGGAATCCAGTTATATGTTTCTGTAAGTTGAAGCTCTTTAACTCCTAAATCGTAGTTATACCAAAAGGCATATACCATTAAAATGAGATCGACTAATCCTACTGCTAAGGTATACGCTCTAATTGTTTTACCTTCTTTATCGGGAAGCATCGGGATAGCAAAAGAGGCTACCAGGGGTAATAAGATTATGGCTGTAAGCCATGGCATTTGGAAACTTTCCATTTTCTTAGGAACATATACTTAGTAAGTTCACCAACTATTGTATTAAGTTTTGTAAAAAATTGCCAAGCTAAAGATCGCCAATATTGTTAGATCTCGATCGAGTTTAATTCACAAAAATATTTTTTAACCTTGCTAAAAGAAGTAGAAAAGGTATACTACGAGGAATATTTTGTTCGAGCTAGCTAAAATTTAAACTATTATGCCAGGATGATTCCTTTAATTCCTTCAACCGAACCACCTGCTTTGATTGAGGTTGCCGAGCTACAACCTACACCAGAATTATTTAGGGTTAAACAAACACCCAAACTAGATAAACCGCCAAAAAAGCTAGGGGAAAAGCTTGAATTAAATTCCCCTTATGCCTATTTAATTACTCAAGAAAGAAATGGCGAACAAAATCGATTTGAATTTTCTACTCCCGAAACAGAGAATGAGAGGGAACAGATCCCTATAGATAGGGTAGAAACCATAGAAGTAATAGCCGATCGACAAGAATATGACGATCGAAGAGAAATAATCACTGCCGAAGGTAATGTGGTTATGCGTTTTTCTCAGGCGGTACTAGTTAGCGATCGCTTGGAAGTTAATTTACGCGATCGAGTAGCGGTGGCACAAGGTAATGTAGTACTCAGACGTGGAGAGCAAGTATTACGGGGAGAAAAATTTGAATATTATCTGGTGCAAGACCGTGGGACGATTATTAATGCTGGAGGAGAAATTTTTCAACCAACTTTAAGACAAGATACTTCCGCCAGACTCCCAACCGATGAAACCCTACCCGATCGAGCTTTAAGTAACCGCTTGAGTGCCAATCAACCTCTAACAGATGTAACGGCAACAGAAGGTGTTGGCTTTTCTCTTGGCAGTAGTCGCAATTTAGACTTACTAGACAATAATAGCAATTTACCGAGGAATAGGACGGGAGGCACAATTAATCGCCTTAGGTTTGAGGCAGACACCATCGACTTTGATGCAGATGGTTGGCAAGCGGTTAATTTTAGGATTACCAACGATCCTTTTTCTCCGCCAGAATTAGAATTAAGAGCAGATACGGCTGAATTTAGACAAATTGAACCTTTAGTTGGCGAGCTAAAAACTACCAAATCTCGTATAGTTATCGACCAAAATTTTTCTTTACCTCTAATTAGAAACAGATTAGTTTTTGACGATCGTCCCCGTCAACCAAGTATCGTTCAATTTGGCTTTGATGGTGATGAAAGAGGAGGGTTTTTTGTCCAAAGAGATTTTAACCTTATCAATACAGAAAAAGTAAACTGGGAAGTAACCCCCCAATATTTTCTCCAAAAAGCTATTTTTCCTAATGCCTTTGGGTTAGATCGAGATGATGATGGAGGGGTTTTCGATCTTTCCGTATTTGGTGCCGAAACTCAATTTAGTACGGTTTTTTCGCCAAGAACAAATATACAAGCCAGTGCTACTCTCACTAGTCTGGATTTTACCGATCTAGAAGACGATCTTAGGGCTAAATTCGCTTTTAATCAAGGTATTGGCAATCTCAATAGACCTCATAATTTCAGTTTTGAGTATAACTTTAGAGAACGCCTCTTTAATGGTTCTCTTGGTTTCCAAACGGTATTTAGTAGTGTAGGCGGTATTGTAACTTCCCCCAATATTCCTCTTGGCAAAACAGGTATTACCCTTAACTATCAAGGATCGATTCAAAATATTAATGCCGATACGGATAGACAAGAATTTCTCGATGCAGGAGAAGATGAAGATCGCGTTAATCTTACTCGTTATCAAGTTGCAGCTTCTCTGAATAAAGGTTTTAACCTCTGGCAAGGACAACCTTTACCTGCTACTCCAGAACAAGGATTACGTTATACACCAGTTCCCATTGTCCCCTATCTGCGCTTGAATACTGGTGTTACAGGAGTAAGTAGTTTTTACAGTAACGGCGATCGCCAGCAATCTTTACGAGCTAGTATTGGTATTCAAGGACAAATCGGCAATTTTTCCCGTAGTTACCTAGACTATACGGGGTTTAATCTTACTTACTTCCAAGGTTTTCTTAACGATGAATCTCCTTTCTTATTCGATCGCTTTGCAGATGAAAGAGTTCTTGCTTTGGGAATTAGTCAACAAATTTATGGACCAATCCGCTTTGGAGTACAAACCTCTCTAAATTTAGACGAAAGTGATGAGATTAGTACGGACTACGTCTTAGAATACAGCCGTCGTACTCACAATGTTAGCTTGCGTTATAATCCCGTGTTACAAATTGGCTCAATTAATCTACGTATCAACGATTTTAACTTTCGTGGCGATCCCGAACCTTTTGAGAGCAATGGTGTTAGACCCGTTATCCAGGGAGTTGAAAGATAGTCGCTGCTAAACTAACGGTAGTTTATCTCACTAAAAGATAAATAGTTAGAAAATGCTTTGCTCCAACAACGTTCTGATGGAAAATTAAGTTTGAATTGCAATTAACTTAACTTTAAATAGATGCCATGTCTGACTCAAAAGCGCTCGAGCAAGCTGTAGCCAAATTATATAATACTTATCCCTTTCCCCCCGATCCTCTTTCTGATGATGCACCACCAGGATATAATTGGCGGTGGAATTGGAATTCTGCTTACAGTTTTTGTACTGGATATAAACCCTCACGACAGGATATTCGGATTTTAGATGCAGGTTGTGGTACGGGTTCGGGAACAGATTATTTAATTCACCTCAACCCAGAAGCAGAAATTGTCGCGATCGACCTGAGTGAAAAAGCGTTAGCAGTAGCTAAAGAGCGTTGTCAGCGATCTGGGGTACTCGATCGACATACTAAACCAGTTGAGTTTCATAATCTTAAATTAGAAGAAGCCACTCAGCTATCAGGAGAGTTCGATTTTATCAATTGTGTTGGCGTATTACATCATTTACCCGATCCCATTACAGGAATTAAAGCCTTAGCGAGTAAACTTGCCCCAGGCGGAATATTACATATTTTTGTTTATGCTGAATTAGGACGATGGGAAATTAGTCTGATGCAAAAAGCAATTTCTCTTCTTCAGGGAGATAAACGAGGAGATTACTGCGATGGGGTAAAAATTGGACGGGAAATTTTTGCTAATTTACCAGAAAACAATCGGATCTTAAAACAGGAAAAAGAAAGATGGTCATTAGAAAACCATCGGGATGAAGCTTTTGCGGATATGTACGTCCATCCTCAAGAGATTGATTACAATATCGAAACCTTATTTGAATTAATCGATGCTTCTGGTTTAGAATTTGTCGGTTTTTCTAATCCCAATTATTGGCAAATAGATAGACTAATTGGGGAATCTAGTGAATTAAAAGAAAGAGTAAAAGGTTTGAGCGATCGCGCTTTGTTTCGCCTGATCGAACTGCTCGATCCTAGCTTAACTCATTACGAATTTTTTCTCGCTCGTCCTCCTTTACCGAAAACAAATTGGTCTGACGATAGGACTTTACTCAATGCTATCCCCGAACTTCATCCTTGTATGCAGGGTTGGCCTAGTCGTAATCTGCTTAACTACGAATATCAAATGGTTAATTTATCTGAAGCAGAGTATGAATTCTTGGTTGCTTGTGATAATAATTTAAAAAAGGAGCTGAGTATCGAGCAAATACTTACTGAGTGCGGTCTCGATTTAGACGGAGTTCGATCGCTTTGGTCTCGGCAGTTGATTATACTTCAGCCAGAGACAAGTTTCTCAAATTAAACCTAATTCAAAACTAAGGTCAAAATTCACCCTAGTTAGATTCTCTGCAATATCTAGAAAATTTTAATTATTGCGACCACGCCATGATATGATTGCACATGGTTTGGACTAGACTAAATAGTAGTAAAAATTGCTACTGCTAATCCGTACAGTTACTTAAGTAATTAGGTTCTCGATCGGCTTAGTAATTATTTTTGAATCGGTAAGTTTAAAAAAATTATCGATCTAAAAACAGGCAAGTCCGCCCCACAAAATTATAATTGTGGAACAGTAACCGAGTCGTATAAATTTGTCTGGTCAATCTTCAGAGCCAATGCCCAAAAAAGAAGGAGAACTGAGACAACTGGAAGAATCTCTTGAGACTTTATCTGAGGACAATCTTTCTACTAAAGAATCTTCCTCAGGTGATTCTATGGAAGAGTACTATCAACTGCAAAAAACTTTGCTGTTGTCTACTCTGATTCTGATGGGGATAATCTTTTTACCAGTCTGGTATTTCTATTCTTTGAATACTGCTCTTAACTATCTTTTAGGAGCATTAGTGGGTGTTATGTATCTGAGATTTTTAGGCAAGGATGTTGAACGCCTAGGTCAACAAAATCAGCGTCTCGGCTCTAAAGGTTTAGCAACTTTTGCTGTTCTAATTATTGTTGCTAGTCGATGGCAACAATTGCATATTCTGCCAGTGTTTTTAGGCTTTTTGACCTATAAAGGCGCGATTATTTTTTATACGCTTCAAACTGTATTTGCAGCAGAAGAAACGCAAGAAAATAATCGCTAATGACATAAGCTAAAAAAGCCTAAAACCTGGATTTGGTTTGAGTTTTCAGTAAATCTAGGCGATGGAAATTATAGACGGTTTGACTGTAATCAATTCATTTATCCTGGCTGAATTAGAAGTTGGCGAACATTTCCTCTGGAAAATTGGCAATTTCACAGTTCACGGACAGGTTTTAATCACATCTTGGATAGTGATTGGTGTCTTAGTAATCGCTTCTGTTGCAGCTACCCAGAATATTCAAAGAGTTCCTAGTGGTATCCAAAATTTCATGGAGTACGCTCTAGAGTTTATTCGAGACTTAGCTAAAAGTCAGCTAGGAGAGAAAGACTATCGCCCTTGGGTACCCTTTATTGGCACTTTGTTTTTATTCATTTTTGTCTCCAATTGGGGAGGTGCATTAGTTCCTTGGAAGTTGATTGAGTTACCTTCTGGCGAGCTAGCTGCTCCAACTAATGACATCAACACTACAGTGGCTTTAGCATTACTTACATCCTTAGCGTACTTTTACGCTGGATTGAGCAAAAAGGGTTTAGGATACTTTAAAGGGTATATTGAGCCAATACCCGTTTTATTACCAATCAAGGTTCTAGAAGATTTTACTAAACCTCTATCTCTGAGTTTTCGTTTGTTTGGTAACATCGTTGCCGATGAATTAGTAGTAGGTGTATTTGTACTACTAGTTCCTCTATTTGTGCCATTACCCCTAATGGCATTAGGATTATTTACTAGTGCGATTCAAGCCTTGATTTTTGCTACCTTAGCAGGAGCATACATACACGAGGCAATTGAAGGACACGGTGAAGAAGAACACGGATAACTAACCTACGAGATTATGGTTAGCAGGCTATAAGTCATTTGATGAGAAAGCAAAGCTAACTTAAAATCGGGGTATTATTCTCCATCAAACAAACTTTGAGTTGCTATTTTTAAGAACTCGCTCAACATCATCACTTTTTTGTCGTTTGTTATTTAAATAAAAGGTAGGAATCATCATGGATATTAACTCTGCTTCTGTTATTGCTGCTGCTCTTGCTATTGGTTTAGCTGCTATTGGCCCTGGAATCGGTCAAGGAAATGCTTCAGGTCAAGCAGTTGCGGGTATTGCTCGTCAGCCTGAAGCTGAAGGTAAAATTCGCGGTACTCTATTGTTAACCTTGGCATTTATGGAATCTCTTACCATCTATGGCTTGGTAGTTGCTCTTGTACTACTATTTGCTAACCCCTTCGTATAAATCTTTTAAATAGATTAGAGGTGCTAATTGTGCCTCTAATCCTCAAGCTTACAGTTCCAATAATGAATTGGCTCTATAAAAAATGTTTGATTTTGATGCTACTTTGCCAATAATGGCATTGCAGTTTTTGCTGCTAACCTACATATTGAACTTAGTTTTCTATAAACCGTTGACCAAGGCTTTAGACGAGCGAAATGATTATGTTCGTAATAGCGAATTAGATGCTCGCGAACGTTTGTCTAAGGCAGAGAAATTAGTTACAGAATACGAAAAACAGATAGCTGAAGCTCGTAGAGAGTCTCAAGCAATCCTGGAAAAAGCTCAGGCAGAGGCTAAAAGCATTACTGCTCAAAAAACAACTGAAGCTCAACAGCAGGTTCAATCAGAACGAGAAAAAGCTGCTAAGGAAATTCAAGAACAAAAAGATGCAGCCATGCAATCTTTAGGAGAGCAAGTAGATGCCCTGTCTCGTCAAATTCTAGAAAAACTGTTAGGGGCTGAATTAGTCGGATGATAGCTCGGAGAAAGAGACATTTCAGGGGCAAAATCACCGATTAAATTAGTGAAGTTAATTGCTAAGGGAAATAAAATTTCTAGAAGTAATTAACTAAAAAAATCATAACCGAGAAACTTAATTTAAGGGGGATGATGGGGACATTATTATTTTTGATAGAAGCAAGCGCAGAAACAGAAGGTGGTTTTGGTTTTCATCTAGACATTCTAGAATCTAATATAATCAATTTGGCAATTTTGCTAGTCGTCTTGATATATTACGGTAGCAAGGTAGTCGGCAATATTTTGTCAGAAAGAAGAGCCAAAATTGCTGAGAAGATCGCAGCAGCAGAAGCACTCGCAAAGCAAGCTGCTGCTACTTTAGCTGAAGAACAAGAAAAACTCGCTCAAGCTAAAGCAACTGCTGAAAAAATTATTAGTGATGCCAGCGCGAATGCAGAAAAAGCCAAAGCAGCGATTTTAGCTCAGGGAGAAAAAGAAGTTGAGAGAATCAAAGCTACAGCGCAAGCAGACCTCAATTCCGAACAAGAAAGAGCGATCGCCCAATTAAAGCGCATGGTGGCTGCTTTAGCTCTAGAAAGAGTGGAATCTCAATTGGGAGAAATACTCAATGACGAGGCTCAACAAAAACTTATAGACCGTAGTATCGCTCAACTAGGAGGTAACTAATGAGTGAGAGTTTAATCGGTAGCGAAGTTGCAGAACCTTATGCTCAGGCTTTGATGTCATTGGCTCAATCGCAAAATCTAACAGAATCTGTTGGAGAAACCTTCCGTAGTCTCGAAACGCTGATGGAAGAATCGCCAGAATTCAAAGAATTTGTTGCCAATCCAGTCATCAAAGGAGAAGATAAAAAGGCAGTACTCAAGCAGGTAATGGGAGAAGATGCCAATCCTTATCTCATCAACTTTTTGATGCTGTTAGTAGATAAAAGAAGAATTATTTTTCTCCAACAAATTGTCGGACAATATCTTAGTCTATTGCGAGAGTTAAATCAGGTTGCTTTAGCAGAAGTTATTTCTGCCAAAGAACTAAGCGAAGCCCAAAGAAATGCTGTAGTCGATCGAGTTAAAGGCATCACCAACGCTAGAGATGTAGAACTAAAAACTAGCATCGACCCAGATTTAATTGGGGGAGTAATCATTAAAGTCGGCTCTCAAGTAATTGACGCTAGTCTGCGCGGGCAACTTCGTCGCCTTAGTGTTAGCTTAGGCAGTTAGCATTGGCTCGACTGCCAATACCCAATAGATAAACAATAATAACTAATAAGTAACAAAATAAGAACGAAAGGATATGGTTAGCATCAGACCAGACGAAATTAGCAGCATTATTCGCCAGCAAATTGAATCTTACGAACAAGACGTTCAAGTTTCCAATGTAGGTACGGTACTGCAAGTAGGAGATGGTATCGCTAGGATTTACGGTCTAGAACAAGCAATGGCAGGAGAACTTCTCGATTTTGAAGATGGTACGGTAGGTATCGCTCTCAATCTCGAAGAAGATAATGTAGGTGCCGTACTGATGGGGGACGGCTTTGGTATTCAAGAAGGTAGTACAGTTAAAGCCAGTGGGAAAATTGCTTCTATTCCAGTAGGAGAGGCAATCATCGGTAGAGTAGTAGATGCTCTGGCTCGTCCTATTGATGGTAAAGGCGATATTAATACCAGTGAGACTCGCCTGATTGAATCTATGGCACCAGGGATTATTGCTCGTAAGTCAGTATGCGAACCCTTGCAAACAGGTATTACCGCGATCGATGCCATGATTCCTGTAGGTCGGGGTCAACGAGAATTGATTATTGGCGATCGCCAAACTGGGAAAACAGCCGTTGCTGTAGATACAATTATTAACCAACAGAAAGAAGATGTAATCTGTGTTTATGTCGCTGTCGGTCAAAAAGCTTCTACTGTGGCTCAGGTTGTCAATACTTTAGAGGAAAAAGGAGCGATGGACTACACCATTGTTGTTGCTGCCAATGCTAACGATCCAGCCACTCTACAGTATCTAGCACCTTATACAGGCGCAACGATCGCCGAGTACTTTATGTATAAAGGCAAAGCAACTTTAATCATCTACGATGACTTATCAAAACAAGCTCAAGCTTATCGTCAGATGTCCTTGCTACTCCGTCGTCCACCAGGTCGGGAAGCTTATCCTGGAGATGTATTCTATCTCCACTCTCGCTTATTAGAGCGGGCTGCTAAACTCAATGATGAATTGGGTGGTGGTAGTATGACAGCCTTACCTATTATTGAAACTCAGGCTGGTGACGTATCCGCTTACATTCCTACTAATGTAATTTCCATTACTGATGGTCAGATTTTCCTTTCTTCTGACTTGTTTAATGCTGGTTTCCGTCCTGCAATTAATGCGGGTATTTCTGTTAGTCGGGTAGGATCGGCTGCTCAAACTAAAGCTATGAAGCAAGTAGCAGGTAAACTGAAGTTAGAACTAGCTCAATTTGCCGAACTAGAAGCTTTTGCCCAATTCGCTTCCGACTTAGATGCAGCCACTCAAGCTCAATTGGCAAGAGGTCAACGGTTACGCCAAGTACTCAAGCAACCCCAAAACTCGCCTCTCTCGGTAGCAGAACAAGTAGCTACTGTTTATTCTGGTTTGAATGGCTATCTCGACGATCTTCCTGTAGAGAAAGTAGCTGAATTTGTAGCTGGACTCAGAGGTTATTTAGAAACTAGTAAAGCTAAGTTCGGAGAAATTATCGCTTCTGAGAAAAAACTAACTGACGAAGCAGAAAGTTTACTTAAAGAAGCAATTACTGAATACAAGGAAACTTTCAAAGCAGCAGCTTAACAGTTATTAGTTATTAGTTATCAGTTGTCAGTGTGTTTTGATGGCTGGTAACTGACATCATTGTGATTAGTGTTGAGTCGATAATTTTAAACTCAAAACTTACCTTACAGCAAAGTTAAAAAATGCCTAATTTAAAAGCTATTCGCGATCGCATTAAATCAGTTAAAAATACTAAAAAAATTACCGAAGCGATGCGTTTGGTAGCAGCAGCTAAAGTGCGTCGCGCTCAAGAACAAGTAACGTCTACCCGTCCTTTTGCAGATAATTTAGCACAAGTTCTGTATAACCTCCAAGGAAGACTCAAATTTGAAGATGTCGATCTACCCCTATTTAAACAAAGAGAAGTCAGAAAAGTTGGTTTACTCGTAGTATCTGGCGATCGCGGTTTATGTGGAGGTTATAATTCCAACGTAATTCGCAGAGCAGAGCAAAGAGCCAAAGAATTAGAAGCAGAAGGCGTTGAATATACTTTTGTGCTTGTAGGAAGAAAAGCCAAACAGTATTTCGAGCGTCGTAATGCTCCTATAGATAAAGTTTACTTTGGTTTGGAGCAAATTCCTACTTCAACAGAAGCTTCTCAAATTGCTGACGAACTGCTATCTTTATTTTTGTCAGAAACCGTCGATCGAGTCGAATTAATTTATACTAGGTTTGTTTCTTTGATTAGTTCTCGACCAGTAGTCCAAACTCTTCTACCTCTTACCGTTCAGGGGTTAGAAGTGAAAGACGATGAAATTTTCCGTCTCACTACTCGCGGTGGAGAGTTTCAGGTAGAAAGGGAAAAAGTCACTACTGAGTTGACTAGTTTTCCTCAAGATATGATCTTTGAACAAGAGCCAGTACAAATTCTCGATTCGCTACTTCCCTTATACCTGAATAACCAATTACTCAGAGCCTTACAAGAATCTGCTGCTAGCGAACTGGCAGCTAGAATGACTGCAATGAACAATGCTAGTGATAATGCTTCCGATCTGATTGGTACTCTCACTTTATCTTATAACAAAGCAAGACAAGCATCTATTACTCAAGAAATCCTAGAAGTAGTTGCTGGTGCTAACGCTCTGTAGTTTGAATATACTCTGAAGAGTGGAAGTTTTAGCGATCGGTTTTGTTGAAGTTGATGGCTAAAAACCATTTAAACGTCTGGATTAATTCTAGACGTTTTTTTATAAGTGTCCTAATATAAGTACGTATTGCTATAACTGACAATAATTAGATTAAGTTAAACAGCCAATTTAAATATGGAAGCAAAATCTAGACCTCAATTGTCTTATACAATTTGGTTTAGTCAACGCACTGGCAGTACATTGCTTTGTAAAGGACTTGCATCTACTGGAATAGCAGGTAAACCTTCCGAATGGCTATACAAAAATAATAACTTAGATTTTCTTACTCACTATCAAGTTAATAACTACGCAGAACTTCAAGACAAAATTTGGCAACTCGGCAGCACTTCTAATCGTGTTTTTGGCTTAAAAACTTCTATCTGTGAGCCTAATTTTAGTGAAATTATAGATATATTAAAAAAATTCCCTCCTTGTAATCCTAAAAGTAATAAATATAGTGAAATTTGGCATCAGGCTTTTCCTAATTGTAAGCATATTTTTATGACTAGACGAAATAAAGTTAGACTAGCTGTTTCTTGGTGGAAAGCAATTAAAACAGGAGAATGGCACAGAAAAACAGGAACAAAACCAACCTCTGTTCAGATCCAAAATAAATATTCTTACAAAGCAATTAATCATTTATTTATTGAATCCTGTATTCGAGAAGCTGCTATTCAAGAGTTTTTTACAGAAGTGAAAATTATTCCGTTAACTATTGTTTATGAAGATTTTGTCCTCTCTTATCGAGAAACTATTCAAAGAATAATTGATTATCTAGAAATACTGAATTCAAATAATCTCCAAATAGCTCTTCCTGCCGAAGAACAATTAGCCGATGCAGTATCAGAAAATTGGGTACAAAGATTTATGCTCGATCGCCAAAAAGGATGGAAAAATCGCTGGTAAAAGAGCTTATTAATAAATTTTTCTGGTTAGATGTATATTTATACCAATTAATTTTTGTAGCGTTATTGCTGATGGTAGTTAGTTATTAGTACGGGCGAACTGCTGTTCGCCCGTACAGTCGTTAGTTGTTAGTAAAAACGTGATTTCCATGACTACAATATCTAAGGTTTTGGATAAAAGAAATAGGAAACGGGCAACAGGAAATAGTTTTTTTTTATTCTAAAAACTGTTCAATTCTCTTTAATTACTCCCAAAAAATACTTCGTAAAACTGATGTCGATCGAGTAATATAAATCTTTCAGCTACAAAAAAAGTGTTTGGCGGTGTTCGTAATTATTTACCTCGATCGCGATCAATAGTAATTAAACAAAATCCGTATTTATATCAGTGCGACTATAAAACTTATGAGAATAAGCTGGAAAAAAAGAGAGCGCACTGTAAAGCATGGAAGTCAAAGAATTAAAGTTTCTCCTCAAGCTTATCGGTAGAGAAAATTATCAGGGCAAAATTAGCGAACTTAAACCTAATAATAAAACAAAAATTTCGGAAACAGAAAAGATTTGTCGTACTTTGTGTAGTCGGGAATTAGTTGCTTGTAGCCAGACAATTACCAAAATTAAGATTCATTCTGCTGGCACAGCTTTACTTAAAGTAGATGCAGATAATTTACCAGTCACTGCCGATGAGTTAAAAATACTCAAAGCTTGTGCGACTAAAGAGATTACTCCTGGTAAAACTAAAGTTACTCCTGCCGAGAAAAGAGAAGAACTAATAAATAGTTTAGTGGAACGAGGTTTAATTACTGCCACCGCCACCAAAATAGAACAAGTTAGGCTAACAGAGAGAGGAAAGAAAACTCTGTTAGAAGAATACAATGCTAAAGGTACAGGTTCAGTTTTAAGCCTTGATTTACTCGATAATTATGTTCGATTTTTACGTAAAAATCTCTGTTCGGGTTCATCTCAATCCCAAATTACAGTAAACGAAAAGGCTAATAGTAATGGTAAAACGCTTCAAGTAAAGACAAACCGACAAGATAGCAGCAATGGCAAAAAGCCTACTGATGAAGAGATTTTACAAACAATTATCGATCTAGACAGCAAATTAGGTACAAATAATTACTTACCTATTTTTCATCTCCGTAATAAATTACAACCACCTCTGTCTAGAAAAGAATTAGACGACGCACTATATCGTTTACAAAGACAAGACAAATTGGAATTAAGTTCTCTAGTAGAAGCCGTTCACTATACCAAAGAACAAGTCGAAGCAGGTATTCCTCAAGATGTCGGCGGTTCGTTATTTTTTCTGATGGTTAATTAATCGATTTCATTACAGCAATTTTAAATATAGGCAACAGAGGTATTAGTGTGGCAACATTAAGAGAAATTATTCAACGGGAAGTAAATCCCTTTGATACGGTAACATTTACGACGGCTAACTTTTGGACAGAAAACCAACAACCCTCAAGCGCAACGGTTGAATCAATTCATCAAGAAGCAATAATTCAAATCCGAGATACTCTTCAACAGGTTATTCGAGATCGTCGTACTCGTAGTATTTTGCTTACAGGTGATTCTGGGTGTGGCAAAAGCTATTTATTGAGTCGTCTCAAGAAAACACTAAACGATCGCGCTTTTTTTGTTTATATTGAGCCTTGTCTAGTTCAAGATTATATTTGGCGACACACTCTCCGCCATACTGTTGATGGTTTGATGCACGTTCCTGAAAGGGAAAAAGAGTCTCAATTACTTCTGTGGTTGAAAGGCTTATCTGCATATAAAGATAGAGGAGTTAAGAAAAAAATTCTTGGGGCAAAAAACCATTTGATTCACGAACTTAGAAGTATTTATCCCACAGGTATTTATCAACCTAAAGACTTTTTTACTATTTTATATGCTTTAACTAATCCCGATCTTTATTTCTCAGCTTGTGATTGGTTGCGAGGGGAAAGTCTTGGAGAGGAAGAATTAAAACTTTTAGGCGTTAAAAGTATTATTGATAATGAAGAAGCTGCTAAAGGTATTATTGCCAATTTTGGGCGTATTTCTGCCGACAATAAACCAATTGTCTTGTGTTTCGATCAAGTAGAAGCTGGTGCTAAACTTCTTGACGGTTCTGTAGATCTTGGCGCAGTTTTTAATGTCAATACTGCTTTTCATAATAATAATTTAAAAAACTTTTTAGTAATTATCAGCATTATTCAAGATAAATGGAGAGCTTATAAGCACACAATTCTTCAGTCAGATTTAGCTAGAATCACTCAAGAGATTATTTTAAAACAAATCAAGTTAGAACAAGTAAAAGCTCTTTGGGCAAATAGATTATATCCCCTTCATTCTCAGTTAACTTCTCAGATTTATTCTCCTATCGAACCTTTAAATGAGCAAGTGTTAATAGCTAACTATCCAGGAGGAAAAGCTAATTTAAGAGATTCTCTAAAATTGGCGGGGAAACTTTACGATCAGTTTAAAAATAATGTTATACCAATACCTCGTCCTTCACCTTATCCTCCAATAGATTTTCTAGCAGCTTTTAAACTCCTTTGGCAAGATGAATTAAATAAAACTAAAACCAAAATCGATCGCCTTCGGCAATTGTCTTCCCCAGAACTAATTGAAATGTTAATTTCAGCCATGAGTGTTTTAGGGGTTAAGCAGATAAAACCAAAATTTTTATCAGGTAAATACTCTAGTTATTCTTTTAGCTATCGGTTATTAGATCGATCTAAACAGGTTGGTCTCTTGTGGAATGAAGATTCTAACTTAAAAAGTTTTTCTTATGCCATGAAAGCCTGTACAAAAGCACTTGGATTACATAAAAATATTACTTTAATTATGATTAGAGCCGAAACTTTAGGCAAAAGCAATAATCAAGGATATAAAATATATCAGAAAATATTTAATAAGATATCCAACCATCATATTAAACCAAGTTTAGAATCCGTTTATTATTTAAAAACCTATCAAAAGTTAAAAAACGATGCTATTTCAGGTGATTTAGTTTTAAATTTTGAGCCTTTAAACTTAACCGATTTAGAAAAATTAGTTTGCCAAACAAAAGTTTTACATCAATGTCGTTTGTTACAAGATTTAGAAATTGTTCCCGTCAATCCTAACAAAAAGCTAGATAAAGGAACAGGAAAAGAGTCAACAATACTTATAGAAGTAAAAGAATTTCTACTCAACCTAGTAAAACATCATCATTTATTAGGACAACAAATATTAATTCAACAAGCAAAGAGTCAGTTTGCTGAGGTAGAAGAAGCAAAAATAGAAAATCTGATTCAAGAGTTATCTCAAGAACAGAAAATATCTTTTGTTAATCCTACTGCTAAACCAAAAGAGCGATTAATTTGTTTAATTCCGCCAAAAACAGCAGGAGTTAAACAAAAATGAATCAATTAAAACCATATTGCGATCGCATCTTATTATCTATTGAAAAAAAAGAATATAAAAATTCATACTATCTAGAGACAGCAGAAGAAATTCTCGATCTAATTACCCACATTAAAGCTTTTGAAACTTTATGGCTGGATACGGAAATAGCTGACTGGAATACTTCTCATCCCAGACTATCTCTGATTCAAGTTTTAGCAAATCCTGAAGATATAACAGGAGAATCAACTTATATTCTTGATGTTTTAGACAAGCCAGAAATAGTGTCAGAATTTATCAATCAAATTATGGCAAATGCCAGCATTAAAAAAGTTTTTCACAATGCTAGTTTCGATCTAAGATATCTTGGCGGAAAAGAAAAAGCCAAAAATATTACTTGTACCTACAAAATCGCGCAACAAATCTCTAAAGAAGTTTTGGGAACTAGCAACCTTAAACTCAAAACCCTTGCTGTTGAACTGTGTAACTTTCCTCAAGCAGAAATCATTAATAAACAGGGAAGTGACTGGGGAAAAAGACCTCTTAGTAGAGAACAAATAAACTATGCCAAGATGGACACGGTTTATTTAGCTAGAGTTCATCATCGTTTATTAGAATTTAAGCCAGATATGCCTTTCCCACGATCGAATTTTTTTAGTGTTACCGATGTACGGGTTGCTTTTGAATGCCCAAGATTATTTTATTTAAGTAAACATTTCGGTGGTAAGACCTTATTTATTCCCACATCTGGTAGTTTAGGCATTGGTAATACTTTTCATAAGCTGGCTAATGATTTCATCACCACAGTCAAAAAAGAACCCCAGTTTAAAGATTTGTTTGAGCCATCCGCAAAGCAACTAGAAGCAAAAGCGATCGCTTCCCAGATGCAAGATATCTTTTACAGTCTGGTCTTTTTTCCTAACTATCTGCAACCAACAATTCAAACAAAACCCGATCTAGCCCCCGCACTAGATCGAGTTTGGCAAGGACTGAGAAATTTAATTCAAAAATGGACTGAATTATTAATTACAAATCGCGCTTATTGCAATGCTAATGAAATCTTCGATCGCACTTTTGTATCAACAGAATCTAAACTGCAACATAATTTTAATTTACCTGATGGTACCGGGCAGCTAATAGTCGGAAGATTAGACTGTTTGATTTACGACTATAGCCAAAGTAGTTTTTGTGTAGTTGAGTTAAAAACTTACGCTCCTGTGGATGCTTCCGCACAGTTAGCACAGGTTGCTCTTTATAGTTACACGATCGAGCAAACCCAAAAAGTACCTGTAGATTCTGCTGTTTATTGTGTTTTACCAGAATTCAAGGAATATTATTATGCTCGATCGGAACTAGAAGCAAATCTGCATCAAGTAATTCCTCATAAACTACAACAGATGAAAAAATGGCTGCAATGGAAAGCACCACAACCAGATGCACCACCACCAACAAGTAATTCCCATCTCTGTAATATTTGTCCTCAGCAGGAAAAATGTCAAAGTTTTTTTCCCGATCGTCCAGTTCCCGAACCTCCTAAATCACCAGGTAATCCCCCAATCGAGCCTGAATCAATTGGTAGAGAATTAGTAGAAATCCTCAAATCATTTAAAGTCAATGTCGAATATCTAGGCGCGATCGCGGGTTCTACTTTTATTCGGATTAAACTCAAACCAGGCAAAGGTGTAAAGGTAGCATCTATTATTAAATTGGCTGCCGATCTACAGGTGCAGTTGGGTATTCCTCGTCCTCCTTTAATTTCTACCCAACCTGGTTATGTCAGTGTCGATATACCCCGTAAAGATCGTCAAATTGCCCATTTCCAAGATTATATTCAACCCCAACTAAAACCCGATGACGCAGCTATAAGTATCGCTATTGGAATTAATTTAGAAGGAAAATTAGTAGAAGCAGATTTAGCCGATCCTAACAACTGTCATTTTTTAATTGGCGGTACGCCAGGAAGCGGTAAAAGTGAATTTTTGCGATCGCTCCTCCTCAGCCTCATTTATCGCCATACCGCCGAACAAGTCAAAATTGCTCTAGTCGATCCTAAACGAGTAACTTTTCCCGAATTTAATCAAATGCCTTGGTTACTCTCCCCAGTAGTCAAAGATAGCGAGGCTGCAATTGCTTTAATGGAAGAATTAGTTAGAGAAATGGACAAACGTTATAAACTATTGGAAACAGCAGGATGTCCTCACCTTGAAGCCTACAATCAAAAACAAACATCAAGCAAATATAAACTACCCCGTATCGTTTGTCTATTTGATGAATATGCCGATTTTATGACAGAAAAAGAAACTCGCATTGCCTTAGAATCTAGTATTAAACGTTTAGGAGGAATGGCAAGGGCAGCAGGAATTCATTTAATTATCGCTACTCAACGTCCAGAAGCGGGGGTAGTTACGCCGATTATTCGCTCTAACTTACCAGGAAGAATTGCCCTTTCTACTAGTGGCAGCGAAGGTAATTCCAAAATTATTTTGGGCGGTTCATCAACTGAAGCAGCTTATCTTTTAGGGAAAGGAGACCTTTTCTTCCAAGTCAATGCCCGATTACAGCGATTGCAAAGCTTATACGCATCTAAGATTGAATTTATTTAAATTTTTGCTCGAAGTCAATAACTAAGATTAGTGATTCTATAGTACAAGTCTATGAGTGAGAAATCACTTCTTCAAAGTTATTAGTATCTTGATAAATATTATCTATAGAGTTAAACTCTTTTTTAGTAGAAAAATGGGGTAAGATTTCTTGGTTAAAAGCCTCCGCTGCTTTAGAACAATAACGACTAGGATTAACAATTACCGAAAGAGTTCTTTTAATAACTACATCTTTAATTGTGGCGTTGTGCAAGACACCCATTTGTAATTCTTTTTCGATCGCCGTAGTGGAAACAAAAGCTGCACCCAAACCCGATTGCACTGCATTTTTAATTGCTTCGATCGAATTTAGTTCCATTTCAATTTTGAGTCTTTTAGGATCGATTTCGTGGCGAGTTAGCACTTTATCAATCACTTTACGAATAGTAGACTGAGAATCTAAAGTAATAAAATTCAGTTTGTATAAATCTTCTTTTTGAATTGTCTCTACTTGTGCCAAAGCATGGAATACAGGAATAATTAAGGCTAATTCATCTTCGGCATAAGGGATAATTTTTAATGTATCTTGTAATTCTGCTGGTACTTCTCCACCAATAATAGCTAAATCTACTTGTCCGTTAGCTACGCCCCAAGAAGTACGCCTGGTAGAATGTACTTGTAATTGCACTGAGACATCTGGATATTTTTGACGAAATAAGCCAATCATTCTCGGTAGTAAATATGTTCCCGTAGTCTGAGATGCACCAACAATTAAAGTACCACCCTGTAGATTTTGCAAATCTTCGATCGCCCGACAAGTTTCTTGACATAGAGAGATAATTCTTTCCCCGTAACTCAGTAATAAATGCCCCGCTTCGGTTAATTGCGCCCTTCTTCCCCCGCGATCGAATAAAGGGACACTTAATTGCTTTTCTAAATTTTGTACCTGAAGGCTAACTGCTGGTTGGGAAACATAGAGACTATCAGCAGCCCGCTTAAAACTACCCTCTGTCGCGATCGCTTTGAGTATGCGGAGTTGATCCAAGGTAAAAGGGATATCAGTCATAAAATTTATGAAATAATTGTGCTAAGGAGAAGAAAATCTAAACTAACTAAGTAGCATTGAATGCCAAATTTAACTTTTATAATTCGATCGATAATTAGATTAAACAATTATAAGCGGAACGGTATTACAGTACCTTATTAAAAACAAACTCAATTCGACAGTAACATAACTCGGGGATCATATTCATTGCTAATCATTGCTACCATCGACAATGGTAAATAATTTTCATACCAAGATATCTATAATATTTATGACAGAAATTAATTGGTTGAGTAAAAGCCATTGGATTATGCTAGGTTTACTACTTGGCTTTGCTATAGCTCACAGTGGTTTGGCAGCCCTTCGTCCTTGGGGCGAAAGCAAAATAGGTGCAAGGTTTTATCGCGTCTTGTTTGCTCTAGTTAGCATTCCTTTTGCTACCGTTTTAATTATCTATTTTATTAACCATCGTTACAATGGTTTGCAATTGTGGCAGGTGCAAGGAATTCCAGGTATACAAACCTTAGTTTGGATTCTCTCAGCAATTTCGTTTATTTTTCTCTATCCTGCTACTTTTAACTTATTAGAAATTGCAGCAGTGCAAAAACCTGAAGTTCATCTTTATGAGACAGGAATTATTCGGATTACTCGCCACCCACAAATGGTAGGACAAATTATCTGGTGCATTGCTCATAGCCTTTGGATCGGTACTACATTTACTTTAGTTACTTCTTTTGGGTTAATTGCCCATCACCTTTTTGCCGTTTGGCATGGCGATCGCCGTTTACAACAACGCTATGGCGATAAATTTACCCTCGTAAAGGAAAGAACTAGTATTATCCCTTTTTTAGCAATCATTCAGGGAAGACAAGCTTTAAAGTGGCAAGAGTTTTTACGTCCTGCCTATCTAGGCATACTTGCTTTTGTTTTATTATTTTGGTGGGGACATCCTTGGCTAATTACGACAACAGCCCAAGTTAATTGGTAGTCATGAAACTAATAGTTTTTTTTATCTATAGGTATTTCCCTTGCTCCCAATTGGTTGTAGCATAATTTCAAGAGAATAAAATAACTTTATAAAAAGCCCGTACATATGTTTTCTTCGGTTAACGCTCGAACCTTCGATAGAGAAGTATTATCATCTTCCCAGCCTGTTTTAGTTCATTTTTGGGCTCCTTGGTGCGGTTTATGTCGTATGATTAATCCTATTCTGCTCAAAATAGAATCAGAACTAGAACGACCTATCAAGCTAGTCAGTATTAATGCAGATGACAACTTTAAGCTGGCTAATACCTATCGTTTAAAAAATTTACCTACCTTGATCTTATTTGAACGAGGTACTTTGTTAGAAAGGTTAGATAATTTTCATCAAAGAGAAGGGCTAGAAACAACTATCAAAAATTTGTTAGATAACGTTATGGCTAAATCAATTTAGTCATTTTAAACAAGGGATTGGATAGTTACTTTATTAGTTAGATTGAGCATTAAATAACTCAAAGACTTGACGGCAAAAAAATTTTAACTTTTGTCTGGCATCTTCTACGGGTCGAGTGCTACCGACAAATTGCCAATATTCAATTGTTGATAATCGCCAAGTTTGTCCTTGATGGCTAAATCCCGTAATTTCTATGCCGATTAATCTTTCTTTGTTTTCAGAAGAGTCTTGATGAAAGCGAATCTGCACCAACATACTGTTACTTTGAAAACGGCGAGAATAGCCTGGAAAATGGAAACCAATATCGATCGAGTCTGGATCGATTAACCTACGGGTGTCAGGGTCGTTTCTCCATGGTTTAAGATCGGCTTTCGCATCGGGAAATTGAGCTTTAAACAAATTAACGGTTGCTGCTATTTTAGTAGTCATCTCTAAGCCTTTTGCTCTCTCAGACGCGTTCACCCCTAATCTCCTCTACTGGTTTAGTTACTTAGATTCAATCCCTGTCTAAAGTTTTATAACCTTGACGAAGTGAACGCAAGCCCTGTCGTGTCTTGGTGAGCATTCCCTTGCGCGTTGACCGCGCGCGGGGTCTCACCGCTTTTAGGGCAGGGTACTGTTCACTAAATTTTTTTCTTTTGCTTTTTTTAATGAGTTTAGTTCATTTTCTAAATCGTCGAGCAAAAAATCTGTTGTTTAACGAACAACAACGCGGTAATTTTCCTAACAGATAAAAAATAAGGATCGAAAAATTAAGTGTTAATCACCGAACAGTCAATAAAAGTAAAAGAACTGGAATGGTTTTATCGTCAAGTAGAAGGGAATCGCGAAACCGTACTATTACTGCACGGCTTACCTTCTCATAGTTTTGGTTGGTGCGAAGTTATGGAAAAACTAGCTCAACCAGGATTCAAAGCTATTGCCCCAGACTGGATTGGTTCGGGTTTTTCTGCCAAACCAGATAAACGAGATTTTGCCTATACTCCAGAAGCTTTTATTAATGCTTTAACAGATTTAATCGAGGCTTTAAAATTAGAAACCTTTCATTTAGTCGTGCAAGGCTTTTTAGGTGAATTAGGTTTGCAATATGCCGTGCGTCATACCGAAAAAATTAAGCGGTTAGTTATTTTAAATACTCCTCTGACGACAAAAGCTAAGTTACCTTGGAAAATGAGACAGTGGGGGATTCCCTTTGTGGGGGATATGTTAACCCAAGACCCTCTTTTAGTCGATCGAACTCTCGAAGGAGGTAGTGGTTTTGTTATTTCTGAGGAAAATCTAGCTGTATATCGCAAGCCCTATTTAAAAAGTTCCTCTGTTGGCAGAGCTTTAGTAGCTACAATTCAACAACTCCAGTTAGAAGAAACTATGGCAGAAATAGAAACGGGTTTAGCTAACTGGGATAAGCCCAGTCTAATAATTTGGGGCATGGCAGACCCATGGTTAACAGTAGAATCAGCAGAAAACCTAGCAGCATCAAACTCTAACATCAAAATATTCAAGCTCCCAGAAGCCAAACATTATCCTCAAGAACACTGGGCTGCCGAAATTAGTGAAAAAATGATTCAATTTTTTCCGAGATAAATGTTGTAAAAAGGCTAATTATTGAGAAAATCAAGAATAAGTTATTCAGTATCGTTAATCAAATTCATGAAAATTTTGCGGTCAATATTACCTGTCATTTTAATGTTAGTGACAACTTTGCTAGTTAGTTGTGGAGGTCCTACTGCTTCTGCACCGCCAACTTATACCCCTGAAAAACTAGCACAAATTCAAACCTATCGTATTAGTGTCGATCGAGCCAGAGATAGAATGTCGGAATTATCTGACTTAATCGCAGCAGAAGATTGGGTAGATACCAGAAGCTTTATTCATGGGCCTTTAGGATTACTGCGTCGTGATATGACCTATCTCAGTAATGCTTTATTAGAAGAAGATGCCAAACAAGCATTGCCTCTAGCCAAAGAAGTATTTAATGGTCTTGATGATATTGATGCTGCTGCTAAAGAAAGTAACTATCCTGCTGCTGCCAATGAATTCAAACAAGTAATTAGTAACTTTGATGCTTACTTAGATTTGATACCTCAAACAGAAGAAGAAGCCGAGGTAATTACTGAAACAGAACAAACAGCTAAATTAATTCCAGAGAAGGAAGAAGTTAAAGAAATAGTTCCCGATATTAAAGAAGTTAAAGAGATGGTTCCAGATACGGAAGAAGTTCAAGAAATAATTCCCGATATGGAAATAAATGGATAGTTAATAACTAATAGCTAGTAATTGAATAATGTTTTCAAGCTTATTCAATTACTTAATTTATTGCTGTAATTACTATATGCCTACAAATCCTTATGGTTGGCTCGAAAAATCTTTAGCTAGTATTCATCGTGCTAACTGGTATCGTTCGGTAAAAACTATCGATCGCTTATCTGGTTCTACGGTGATACTCGATGGTCATGAAGTAATTAATTTTGCCAGTAATGATTATTTAGGATTAGCAACCGATACAAGACTAATTCAAGCAGCGATCGCAGCAACTAAAAAGTATGGTACTGGTAGTACGGGTTCTCGGCTACTGAGTGGACATCGGGACTTACATCAAGAATTAGAAAAAGCTATTGCTAAACTCAAACAAACAGAAGACGCACTGGTATTCAGTTCTGGTTATTTAGCCAATCTAGGCACGATTTCGGCATTAGTAGGACAAAAAGATTTAATTTTAGGTGATAAATACAATCACTCCAGTTTAAAGAAGGGAGCAAAACTGAGTGGTGCAACTATCCTTGAATACAGTCATAATGATATCCAAAATTTAGCAACCTTACTAGATTCTTTTCGTTCTAAATATCGTCGCTGTCTAATTACTACCGATAGTGTTTTTAGTATGGATGGCGATCTCTGTCCGCTACCAGAATTACTATCTCTGGCGGAAAAATTTAGCTGTATGCTACTGGTGGATGAAGCTCATGCTACGGGAGTAATGGGCAAAACAGGAGCGGGTTGCGTGGAGCATTTTGGTTGTACGGGTAAAGAGTTAATTCAAATTGGTACTCTCAGTAAAGCTATCGGTAGTCTGGGAGGTTATGTTGCTGGTAGTTCTGCTTTAATTGATTTTTTACGCAATCGTGCAGCTACCTGGATTTATACAACAGGTTTGTCTCCTGCCGATACTGCTGCTGCTTTATGCGCGATCGATCTCATTAGAACAGAACCACAGAGAAGGGAAAAGCTGTGGCATAATGTCGATCATCTTCAACAAGAATTATATGGGTTGAATTTATTACCATCCCAATCTCCCATTATTTGCCTCAAATTACCTTCTCCTAAAACTGCATTACACAAAGCCCAACAACTACAAACAGCAGGTATTTTTGTTCCTGCTATTCGTCCACCTACAGTACCCACCAGTCGTTTACGCATTTCGGTGATGGCAACTCACCAACCAGAACATTTACAAAAGTTAGTTGCTGTAATTAAATCTAAAGCTTAAAGCTACTTAATCTAAGAGTTGTTCATTATTTAAAGTAAACTCAGGAGGATTCGCTTCTCGCCAAAGGGAAGGCTTAAGAAATTCTGATTGATATAATCCCCGATGATAGCGTTTCGCTATAATTTCAGAAGAAATAAAATTACGGGAATCTCGACGTTCGGCAACTGCCCAACCTTGCTCTACTAACCAAGCATTAAGATTTTCTCTACCAACAAAACACTCAGCCATGAGAATATTGTTATGCTCTCTTTTTTTACCCAAGCAAGTTAGAGATTTTTCTTCTATCTTCTCGGTCAATTTCCTTTTGGCAGTTAGTCCACATTGCCAAGGTTTACCTTTTATATAGCAAACCTGTGCTTCATCGGGAACATCTATGCCATGAAGTTGGATTTTTTGCCGATCGATTTCAATAAGATTGCCTTTAATGACATGAGCTTGACCTTTGATTTGACCTTGTTCGGACAAGTCTAGTAAAACTGCTCCTAAAGCTGCTACACTTACAGTTTTGATAAATATTTTTAGCCAAGACATAGTCTAATTTAAGTTATGGATGTTTTTGTTCACCTTTTATAGTCAACAAATCTAGTCATATCATTTTTAGACCGATCGAACAAAATGTGAGTTCCCCAAATTTTTAATTTATTTAATCGTTTAACTAGTTTTTGATTCTTGTTATTATCTAAAGTCCTGGTTGGCGATCGCCCTTTAAGAGGACATCTGAAAAGTTATTTTTTTTTCACTTGAGTTTTTGATTTTGCCCCCCTAGCCCCCCAAAGCAAGACCTGCTCTTGCGGAGGTTTCCTCCGCGAGCTTCCTTGCTCAAAATTGGGGGGAAAAGAATTGAAAGTCCCCCAAACTTGGGGGATTTAGGGGGCATCGATGTAGCAGATGAGACTTTTCAGACAACCTTTAAGAGCAAGTTTGCTTTCAAGTAATATTGAATTACTTTATAGATGTTTTTCTCGCTCGACATATTATCTTTGAGATGAAATTTCCCAACATCATTCGTAGCATTAGAAACTGGTTGACTGCTACCCCTACTAGAGCATTAGATGCAGCCTATCGTGCAGCTTTAAAAATAAAAGCGATCGAAGACGATTATTTTAGGGGTCAAAAAGTAACCACGGGAATAGTAGATTATTCTCCTAGTGTCTTGTCAGTTTTTCGTTCTGATGTCAAAAATTATTTACAGATTATCAAAGTTAGATTATTAGAATTTAACGCTAGTCGGTCTTTACTCATTTTTGCCGATCCTAGGTCAAATATTTCCCAGACAGAAATCGTCTACGATAATAACGCTCCGAACTACGATCGAGGACGCTCTCTTATCGATAAACTTAATTTTATCGAAGATATTGTTTCTAAATATAAAAATGAATCTCCTTCAGCAAATCGTACTTTATTAATACCTCTAGACTCGAAATCAACTCAAACAAATAGTTCTAATAAGTATTTGAAAGATAAAAAAGTCTCGATTCTGAAAAAGAATCAATTGAATAACAAGAAAAAGGAAAAAGACCCTAATTTAGAAACAATTTCCGATAAAACTGCGGTTTTACCCCGTTCTTTTTTAAGAACCCTCGATCGCATCCGCCAAGAAATAGATCCTCAATCAGAAAATACAGAAGAACAGGTTTTAAAGAAATTTCGTCGTTCCCGTAATAAAACTGCTGCTTCAATCCGATTTTTGCTAATTCTAATTATTGTTCCTTTATTAGCCCATCAATTGAGTAAAACTTTTATTGTTTCTCCTTTCGTTCAAAGCTATTTTAGCGAACATCAAGATATTTTATTTATCAATAAAGATTTAGAAGAAGAAGCTTTTTTCGAGTTTCATCGCTACGAAGAAAAACTGGAATTTAAAAGTCTGATCGGTTTATCTCCAGCTTTAGATATAGAAGAAAAAGAACAAAAATTACATGATAAAGCAGAGGAACTTGCCCAAAAATATCGATATCAAGGTGTAGATGCGATCGGTAATATTTTTGCCGATATTTTTTCTTTAGCTGCTTTTGCAGGAGTTATCTTTTTTTGTAGGCGGGAAATTAGTATTATTAAGTCTTTTCTCGATGAAATTATTTATGGCTTGAGTGATTCGGCTAAAGCTTTTTTAATTATTCTACTGACAGATATGTTTGTTGGTTATCACTCTCCCCATGGATGGGAAATTATTTTAGAAGGAATTTCTCACCATTTGGGTTTACCAGAAAATCGCGATTTTAATTTCTTATTTATTGCTACTTTTCCTGTAATTTTAGATACAGTCTTAAAGTATTGGATTTTTCGTTACCTCAATCGAATTTCACCTTCTTCTGTAGCAACCTATAAAAATATGAATGAATAATATAATTATTATTTACTTAAACTAAACAAACTAAAACAACAAGATTAATAAATTATTTAGTTAAACTCCCATGGCAAATCGGGCAGTTATCTTTAATATAAGGAAGATATATTCAAATAAGCCTATGACATCTAACGAATTCTTAACTTTAGTTATTTTATTAAGTCCTGGAATGTTACTATCTATTGTGATTATGCTTACTTTTTCTAAAGGAGGCTAAAAAAGCATTTTCTCCAGCAATTTCTTGAAGCATAGCAGCAATTAAGTTTAATTAGTTGGTAATTAGCGTGAGAAGATAATAGTTGCTTTCGAGCAGAACTATTAAAAAAATAAGCCAGGAGGATAGTAAGCAGGGAGCTATCCTCCAATGCCCTCAAAATAATTAGATTTATTAATCATCGAATTCTGGTAATTCATCTTGACGATTATAAGGATTTAAAGTTTCAGCACCAGACAGGCTTTCCTCCAAGTCCATACGCTTCTCCACTTGGCAGAGAAAATAACCAGTCATCATTGCTGAAGCTAGAAGATGAGCTAAATTTTCGCGATCTGTAGTTACTTTAATATTAAAATCTCCTGATGGCAGCATTCCCACTAAACCCTGAACATTTTGAGAAATAATTTCTTTAATTTCAGGACTGGCAGATTGAGCAATTCTAGCTAAGACTTCAGGTTGTTGCTGCCGTAAATATTCAATTAAAGTATTGACTTGTTGATCTTGGGTTTCAGAATTATGAAAATCGAAGTTAAATATCATTAGCGATCCAAACTTTGGATATACATCTCCTCTACTTTGACATAATATCTGCTATAACCGCTAGTCGGGTAAAACGGAAAAATTGGCTAGGATAGGTTCAATTGGTCGATTTCAAAGTATTGATGAAATTTATCAGTCACTTCTAACCAATAAGAGCGACCATCGACTTGAGGTCTTTTACGGATAAATCCTAAATTGACTAATTCTGCTACCTGTTGATAGGCACTACTACCCCGTAGATCGATTAAATCCGTCTGTAAAATTGGGTTTTTCAAGGCGATCGCTGCTAAAGTTCTTAAAGCTCCTGTCCCTATCTCCGCAGGTATTAATTCTTGCAAGAGATTTTCATAAGCAGATTTGAGTTGTAGACTGTAACCAGTAGGATTTTCAACAATCTCTAAAGCACTATCGCGATGAGCATAATCATTCATCAACTCAATCAGAGCATCTTCTGCCATCTCGCGATCGCAGTTTAAATAAGTAGTAATTTCATCTAAAGAAAGAGGTTTACTTTTAATATAAAGAATAGCTTCGATCTTTGTTGCTAATTTCACATCGATTGACCGATTGGCTTTAATTATCATTATTCAGTAAAGGACGAACTAGTAAAAATCCGCTAGTAAATGCTGTCAAAATAATTATCATGATAGCGATCGCCAAAACCCACCCATTCATGACTGGAGCATTTTTTGCCGATCTAGAATTGCGCTGGGGAGCGTATTTAACGGTAACAACTCTTTGTGGTGATGAGGGATAAGATTTGGCTTGCCAGATCGGTTTAACTTTAGTGACAGGACTATTACTAGTTAATTGTTGTTGAGATTGCTGCACTAGTTGTTGTGTATTCTGGGCCGAGCGGATTAATTGGGCAACTTCTTGTTGTAGTTGCTGATTATTTGCTTTAACCGCAGATAATTGAGCTTGAGTTTTTTGTAATTCCTCAACTACTTGCCGATATAGGGAAATAGGTACAGAGGGATAATGAGAAACTTTTGGCGGTAAACCCGATCTATGGGAGTTTGGCTTCATGATAGTTATTCAGTTAATAAGGGGAAAAAATGTCCTACAGGACCATTACCAGCACCAATCTCTAAAGAATGTTTTAGAGCATTAGTAACATAAGTTTTAGCCTCTTGTACTGCTAACCACAAGTCTTTTCCGCAAACTAGATTAGCAGCGATCGCGCTTGATAGAGTACAACCCGTACCATGAGTATTTTTAGTTTCAACTACTTCCGTAGTTAAAGTCTGGTAATTATTACCATCAAACCAGATATCTACTCCTTTGTTTTTCCCTGATATTCCTCCTCCTTTAACTAACACAACGGCTACGCCGTACTGATTCTGGATTATGGCAGCAGCTTGTTTCATAGCTTCTAGGGTTTCGATCTCAATCCCACTCAATATTTGAGCTTCGTAGATATTAGGGGTAACAATTAAAGCTTGAGGTAAAAGACAATTTTGTAAACTGGCGATGGCTCGATCGTCAATTAATTGCGCTCCTGTACGAGATACCATGACAGGATCGACCACTAATTGCTCGATCTTTCTCGATAACAACTGTTGTGATACTACCTCAATTATTTCCGCATTCAACAGCATTCCTGTTTTGACAGCTTTAACCATCAAATCTCCCATTACTGTTTCTATTTGACTCACGATCATCGGAATACTTATGGATTCTACTCTAGTTACACCCAAAGTATTTTGCGCCGTTACACAAGTTAAAACACTCGCCCCATGAACACGATGAAAGGCAAATGTTCGTAAATCTGCTTGAACTCCTGCACCTCCACCACTATCAGAGCCAGCGATCGTCAAAGCGGTTGGAATCATTGGAAATATATTGAGGATTAACCTTTAGGAAAGCGTCTTCTTTGCAGAAAATCGGGAATATCTAAGCGATTACCGCCAGTATTTTGATTCTCTCTGGTTGGGCGAGACATCTGAGGTAAGGGAAAGTCGATCGTACCAGAAACTTTTTCTGCGGGAGGGATTTGTTCTGGTTTAGCGTCAAATCCAGTAGCAATTACTGTAATCCGTATTTCTCCTTGCATTGCCTCATCTATTACTGCCCCAAAAATAATGTTGGCATCTTGATCTACTACATCGTAAATACTCTCAGCAGCAGCATTAACTTCGTGTAATGTTAGATCGGAACCTCCCGTAATATTAATCACTACTCCTTGCGCTCCTTCAATGGAAGCTTCTAGTAGAGGAGAAGAAACCGCAGCCGTCGCAGCTTCTCTAGCACGAGATTTCCCAGAGCCAATACCGATCCCCATCAAAGCAGAACCTGCATCTGCCATTACGGCTCTTACGTCAGCAAAATCCACATTGATTAAGCCAGGGATAATAATAATATCAGAAATCCCCTGTACACCTTGACGCAAAACATCATCTGCTACCCGAAAAGCCTCTTGAATTGGTGTCTCGGGGGAAATCACTGTTAGTAGCTGGTTATTAGGAATTACAATTAAAGTATCGACTCGACTTCGCAGAGCATTAATTCCTTCTTCCGATTGACTAGTACGTCGTCTTCCCTCAAAGGTAAAAGGACGAGTTACTACTCCAACAGTTAAACAACCCATTTCTTTGGCGACTTCTGCTGCAATGGGGGCTGCTCCCGTTCCCGTTCCTCCACCCATACCCGCAGTAATAAATACCAAGTCAGTATTTTCCAGGGCATGGGCGATCTCATCTCGTGATTCTTCTGCTGCTTTTTGTCCAATTGCTGGGTTTCCTCCTGCCCCCAAACCTCTGGTAATTTTATGCCCGATTTGTAACTTTTGGGGTGCTGAAGCTTGAGCTAGAGCTTGAGCATCAGTATTAATTGCCCAAAATTCAATGCCAGCTACATCAGCATCAATCATGCGGTTAACGGCATTACAACCACCACCACCTACCCCCATAACTTTAATTTTGGCAACATTACTAGGCAAAATTTTATTTTTACTAGTCTCTTCTCTCGGTATTCCTGTACCATGGTAGCTAGCTCCTCTGGCTATACCGGCACCATTACTTACCTGACTGTGACCTAGTCCTGTAGGTAATTCGGGATTGTAACCGATTGAATTTCCTGAGAAATTTTCCAATTTATTATTTAAAGTCATGGGAAGAGAAAATAACCTTACTAATTTAAATTTTTCTACTATATCAAGTCAGTTTTTAGCTCATGACTTAATTATTATGCTTCATGATATTAGACAAATAGAAAATATTTAAGTTTTTGTAATTATTAAACGGAGAAATTTACTCGATCGGGGACTGTTCTCTGAAAATTCACTTAGCTATTGACTTAATATTGAAATTTCAGGGAAAATACTTAATTAATAATCTCGTTTTCTCAAGAATGCTTTTCAATAATCCTCAGATCGGGATTGCTTAAATCGATATAATTTATCTGACTGCGATCGAGATATCTAGGTAAATTTTGGAGACGAGCTAAAGCAGCAAATTTATCTTCTAAGCGAAAATGCGGAGAACCTAAATAAACCATTCCTAATTGGGTTTTTAAGTGTACATCTCCTGATTCATTCCAAATCACTTCAAAAACATCAAGACCATAGTACAAAGTTATTAATTTGTATATTTGCGACCAAGAATGAGCATACTCGGATTTAAAATTAATTACCCTTATCGTGAATGGAGCATCATTATTTATAGGGTTTTGATAAAATTGACGCGGAATCCAATTACCGCGATTGTCTAAAAAACCAACTTTTCCTTGGGATAAAGCAATTGCTACAGGTACTTTTTCTTGCAAAGAAATTATTATCTTTGGAGGAAAAATCTGTCTGTTAACCTCAACAGCAAGAATTGGAGGAGCAGACTCTAAATTTTGACTTAATTTTTCAGTAGATATTGACCAAATAAATTGAGGATAAGTTAGAGATAACAAAGAGTAGATAGTATCTTTTGTTACTGTATTATTACCAGCGATTTTTATTTGTGATTTATGTTTGATTTGCCAATAAGGTAAACTAGTTAGATATAGAAGACAAGCTGTTAAACTACTAAGAAAAAGAGAACGCCAAAGAGCAAAGTTAAACTGCTGTTTTTTTTGTTGCTTGAGTAAAGAAAGCTTTTTTTGCAACTGAGCAGAATAAGATATAGACATTGTTCGATTCAATTGGACATTTTTACAGAATAGAAGCAATTATAGACTTAATATCACGGTAGAAAAAAAATACCTGTGGTAAATTTAAACTTATGATCGATCTAGTAGTATTTCACCCACACATCACTTTTCGCTTATGGTAATTTCCCAAAAAGGACTGGTTCTTGGTACTACTGCCGTGGCTCTTTCCACGCTCGCAGTTACGGGAGCAGGAGTTCATCTTTCCCAAAGTCAAGCTTTTATCCAGGAAAGTCCTAAAGAATTGGTAGACGAAGTATGGCAAATTATTAATTATCAATATGTAGATACGAAATTTAATAATTTAGATTGGCAACAAGTTCGTCAAGAGTATTTGAATAAATCTTATGGCAACAAAGAAGATGCCTACGAAGCGATCCGCGAGATGTTAGAAAAGCTCGAAGATCCTTACACCCGCTTTATGAATCCAGAAGAATTTCAAAATATGCAGATCGATACTTCTGGAGAACTAACAGGAGTAGGTATTCAAATTGCCAAAGACGAAGAAACCGATCGATTGATCGTCATCTCACCCATTGAAGATACTCCTGCTTTTGCTGCGGGAATTTTAGCTAAAGATATCATCACTAAAATTGATGGTACCGATACTAAGGGTATGGACACTAATGAAGCGGTTAAGCTAATTAGAGGTAAACCAGGTACTAAGGTTACTCTTACCATAGATAGACAAGGTAACGATATAGATTACGAAATAGTCAGGGATCGAATTCAGATTCACCCAGTTAAAGCTAGTCTAGAAGAGACTTCTATCGGTAAGGTAGGTTATATTCGCCTGACTCAGTTTAGCGCACAAGCTTCCAAAGAAATGCGGGATGCAATTAAAGATTTAGAAAAACAGAATGTAGAAGGCTATGTTCTCGATCTACGTTCTAATCCTGGTGGTCTTCTCTATGCTAGTATCGACATTGCACGGATGTGGCTACAAGAAGGAGCAATCGTTTCTACTGTCGATCGCGGTGGAGAAAGAGAACGTAAATTTGCCAATAATAATTCTTTAACCGATAAACCTTTAGTCGTGTTAGTTGATGGTGGCTCTGCTAGTGCTAGTGAAATTCTCTCTGGCGCACTTCAGGATAACAATAGAGCAACTCTCGTCGGTACACAAACTTTTGGTAAAGGCTTAGTACAGTCTGTACGCTCTTTAGGAGATGGTTCTGGTTTGGCAGTAACAATTGCTAAGTATTTAACTCCTAGCGGTAGAGATATCAACAAAGAAGGTATTCCTCCTGATATAGTAATTGAATTGAGTGAAGAACAACGTAAATCCCTACAGGGCGATCGCACTTTGATAGGTACTACAGAAGATCCACAATTTGTGAAAGCCATCGAGATTTTATCAGGAGAAGTAAGAGCTTATCGAGGTTCTACTACTCAAAGTGTTGGCAATTAAATTAGGATTTCGGAGTCAGGGATTTGGTTTCTTGTACTCCATAATCCTATAATTTCAGTCGAGCGATACCAATAATTAATGACCAAAAACAAGAGCAATATTTACAACCACTAGAAGATTGCCATAAGCTGTAAGCTAGTTAAAAAATAAAAATTTTAACAACAATGAATAAAGAAATCTCTCTTCCTATGATGGGATGCGGGACTTGGGCATGGGGAAATCGATTACTTTGGGGTTATAACCGAAGTATGGATAGCCAGTTGAAAGAAGTATTTAATTTATGCGTAAGTAACGGGGTGACTTTATTCGATACTGGGGACTCTTACGGTACTGGCAGACTTAATGGGCAAAGCGAGATCCTACTTGGCAAATTTGCTAATGCCTATCAAGGTATAAATAAAGACAATATTTGTCTGGCGACTAAGCTTGCTCCCTATCCTTGGCGGTTGACGAGAAATTCTATGGTAGCTGCGGGTAAAGCATCGGCGCAAAGATTGGGTAGAAATATCGATTTAGTACAAATGCACTGGTCAACAGCTAATTACTTTCCCTGGCAAGAATGGCAGCTTTTAGATGGGCTTGCAGACTTATACGAACAAGGGTTAGTAAAAGGTGTCGGTTTATCCAATTATGGACCAAAAAGGTTAAGACAAGTATATCAAAAATTAAGCGATCGCCATGTGCCAATTTTAACTCTTCAGGTACAATATTCCCTGTTATCTACCTATCCTGTTACAGACTTGGGGCTTAAGGATGTTTGCGATGAGTTGGGGATCGAATTAATTGCTTATAGTCCCCTTTGTTTGGGAATTTTGACAGGTAAGTATTCTCAGACTAATTTGCCTAAAGGTATCAGGGGTTTACTCTTTAAACGGTTATTATCGGGTGCAAAAAACCTTTTAGCTTGCCTAGAAGAAATAGCCCAATTTCGCCAGAAGACAATGTCTCAAGTAGCAATTAATTGGTGTATAAGTAAAGGCACTATTCCTATTCCTGGGGCAAAAAACCCCGAACAAGCTCAACAGAATATTGGCGCATTAGGTTGGCAATTGAGCGAAGGCGAAGTAACCGAATTAGATCGAACCGCTGCCAAAATCGAGACAACAATGGTACAAAATATTTTTCAGAGCAAATGATAGGACAACTACTCACTCTCAATGTACATCGTCAAAGCTCGATTTACCCAGAAATTAAATCAAAACGTACCGAGATAACCTACAATTAGACAAGGAACAACTATTAAGAAATATTTCTTGGGGTTTTAGAGTAATACACCTTTTACCCAAGTTTTATTTATTAGGTGGAGAGTGAATGTCATTTTTGTCTCAAACAGGAGAGATAGATTCTCCTCAACAATTTTCTCAAGAACAACGGTTGCAGATCGATCGTCTATTAGATAATACCCAAGAAGCAGTAAAAGATGGCATAGATGTAGTCAGAGGTTTGAGTAAACCTCAAAAATCTTTACCTCCTCGTTATTTTTATGATAGTCGTGGCTCGCAACTATTCGAGCAAATTTGTCAACTAGCAGAATATTATCCTACCCGCACAGAAGCAAAAATTTTACAACAATATGCTCCAGAAATAGCTAAATTAACTGGTGCTTGTCAATTAATTGAACTGGGTAGTGGTAGTTCGACTAAAACTCGTTTCTTATTAGATGCCTATCAAAGCTTGGGTTATCCTCTGGCTTATTGTCCCATCGATGTAAGTGGTAGTATTCTGAAAGAAAGTGCTAGTAAGCTTTTAGCTGACTATCCCCAGTTGCAAATACATGGCTTAGTTAGTACCTACGAACAAGCATTAGCTAATATCTGTCTATCTTCTCTTCCCAGTAAAATGATTTTGTTTTTGGGGAGTACTATTGGTAATTTTGAACCAGCAGACTGCGATCGCTCTTTGAGTCAAATTGCTTTAGCCTTAGAAGTGGGAGATTATTTTCTGTTGGGAATAGATTTGCAAAAACCAAAACATATTTTAGAAGCTGCTTACAACGATAGTGAGAATATTACTGCTGCCTTTAATCTGAATATCTTGCACCATTTAAATTGGCGGTTTCAAGGAGATTTTAACTCTGCTTTATTTACCCATCAAGCTTTTTACAATTGTACCTTAGCCCAAATAGAGATGCACCTAGTGTGTCAACAAGATCATCGAGTTAGTTTGAATGCCCTCGATCTTACAGTATATTTTGAGCAAGGAGAAACGATTCTGACGGAAATTTCTCGTAAATTTGATTTGCAACAAATGGAAAATTCTTTACTCAATCATCAATTAAAGCCAGTGCAAATATGGACAGATGCAAATCAATGGTTTGGTGTAATCTTAGCTCAAAGACAATAAACTTATCAAAATATAAATCGATCGCCCTTATCTCAAAATTCTAATTTACTATTTGCTCAAAAAGATGTTCCCAAAAAATTTGAATACTGATAACAAACAAAAATGTTCCGCCGACTAATTTAACCTTACTGTTAATAACTTTACCAAGCTTATGACCGAGTCTGTGGCTGAGCAGAACCCCACATAAACACAAGAAAAAGCTTACTAACCCTAGTAGACTTGATAGAGTAAAAATAGAAATCTCTTCGGTCAAACCAGAGGTAAAGCCTAAAGCTAATTCGTCTAAACTACTATAAAAAGCTAAACCGAAAAGAGTATAAGTTTCTAAAGGATTAACTCTTGTTTTACTCTCTTCATTTTCAGTTTTAAGAGCATCATCAATCATTCTAATTCCCAGAATACTGAGTAAGCCAAAGCTGAGCCAATGACCAATATTATAGATTAGCTCAATAACGCTTTTGCCAACTTTCCAGCCAACCAAAGGCATCAATGCTTGAAAAATAGCAAAAAACAAAGCAATCTTTAAAGCCTTATTTAACTTGAGTTGTCTAATACATAATCCGCTAGTCAAAGACATAGCAAAAGCATCAGCAGATAACAAAACAACTGCAAAAATGATTACAAATAATTTCATTATTTAATTTTGATAAATATAGTTTTAAAATTTGAGCTTCAAGCAATATTTTAGTCTTAACCTTGCCGAGCGCGAACGGAGATTGCTTCTATGACACCCTATTAGTCGAGGAAAGATAGTAACCATTTTACAGATTATTATAATTCAAAATAGAAAAATATACTGTAGTCCATAACACTGTGTTACTAATTCAAATCGATAATAAAATATTACCTTTTTGAGATTATATTTACTCTCCTGTTTAGCGATTTTTATTAAAAAATAGGTTATCTTACTTGCCTCATCTGAGTCAAACAGGTATATAAATACAATTGAATATAAACTAGATATAATTAAATATAAACTAGAAATGTTCAATTTTTCCCCTCTAGTTCTTCTTATAAGTAGCTCCACCTAAAAAAACTTTAAATAGAAAACTGGAAAAATTGAAGATAATTTTCCCTACGCCCTAAAATCTAAACCCTATTCCCTACCTCAACCATTTCCTGTTTAATTAGCCTCGATCTACTTAGAGGGGCTATAAGTATCAATATAAAGATTAATGGCGAGGGAAGCCAAGGAAATCTCAGTTTATCCGCTCGCCAGATTAATTAACAATTTATTTTTGTGTCTAAGTCTTGAAGTATTAAGCCATCACAATGGGTCTAATTTAAGACTGTATAGATTTATACTAACTAGTTAGCGGGATTGACTTTATCAATAGTTTCTAAACTACCATCTTCATTAACTTGCCAGACATCATAACTACCGACTACATCACCATTTTGGTCAATATCCACATTACCACTAGCTCCTTGATAGTTTATATCTTCTCCATTACGAATTAAACTCATCGCCTCACAAGGGTCGCTAACTTCTGTACCAGGAGCATTTGCTACTTCCCTTATTTGACTTTTAATACCTTCTCCCGTATTAGCATCAGCAGCTTCAGCAGCCAGCATTAACAAGACGGCAGCATCCCAACTATGAGGTGCAAAAGCGGATACTTCATTACCAGTTTCTTCCCTCCATAGGGCAGCAAAATCTTGTAGGGCTTGCCCGTCTGCACCAGGGACAGTGCCTAGAGAACCGCCAATGATCGATCTACCATCTCCTGTCTTACCCACTTGACGGACAAAGTCTTCAGAATATACCCCATCGGTAAGTAAAACTGTAACTCCTTCACTCAAACCTTGTTCAAATGCCGATTTTAATAAAACACTACCTGTTTCTGCATAGAGTACGGCAGCTACAGCATCAGGTTGGTTGCCGAAAGCTGCTTTAGCTTCACTGTCTAGGGTAGCTGCTTTAGGATCGTAGCGAACGGGGCTACCCTTTGTGGCAACTGTCCCTCCTAAATCTTCAAAAGCCCGAACAAATTCTTGCTCGAAACCCACACCATAATCATTATTAATTACTACAGTAGAAACATTCTTAAATCCTCGTTTGTTAGCTAAGGCAGCTAAAGCTTGAGCTTGATAATTATCAGGAGGGGCTGTTCTTGCCCAATAACCATTAAATTCTCCATTTGCTGCTCTTTCAGTAAATACAGGACTAGTACTGCCAGGAGAAATGAGCATTACGTTGTTACGGGCAGCTACGTCTACTGCTGCACTAGATACACTACTAGCAAAAGCTCCAACTACTCCTGCTACTCGGTCTACCTCTGCTAGTTTAGTGATAGCTGTACTACCAGCACTAGGATCTGTTTGACTATCTTCATTAACAACAGTAACCATACTTCCATTTACTCCATCACAAGCATTGATAGTATCTACAGCAAGTTGTACTGCTATGGGCATATTTTGACCGATAGATGCTAGATCGCCAGTAGTTGGTAATAATGTGCCTAATTTAAGTCCCTCGCTTTGTCCGCCTTGACTTTGACTACCACCTTCTGAGCTAGTATTTTGACAGGCTGTAATTAAGACATTAGTTGCTAGTAAAGTCAGTGCCAGAGAAAACTTGATGGCAGAAATAGGACTACTTACTTTGTTTGCTCGGTTCATTTTTCCTTTGCTCTTTAGGTAATCTAATTGAGATTAGATTGTATCGGCGATCGACTCTTAGTCTAAAGTTTTGCAACATTTATTTAATCCGATGCCTTTGTTCGGTAGAGAAACAAACTAAGGACTTCTATACCAAGAACAACAAAAGATCGCTGGAACTACAACGGTATTAATTCGGGGAAATTAGTCAATAACTGCTCTTCATCGAGTTCATCGCCTAATTTAGCGGGAGAAAAATGAACTTGAATTGCTCTTAGTTTTTCTTGGTAGTGCAGATTAATTAAAGCTTTAAGTCCGTATTCTAAGGCTTCGAGATCGGCAAGATTAGTTTCTAAATCTGGTACTTCTCCTTCAGCAGCAACGGCAATAATTACTACTAAATTACGAGTTACAGGTAAAGAAAGTATTTCGTCCTCGGTTAAAGGTTGACTTAAATCGGGTTGAGCTAAATATCTTTGTGCCGAATCAGTAAATAGTTCGTTAACATAATCTCCTGCTTCTCCTTCATTCCAAAAGACATCTCCTTCATTAGCAGCAGATTGCCAGTAAATACTCATTTGCAAAAGCTGTTGGCAAATCTCGACTAAACCTTCTCCCATAACTTCTAAATCGCCATCTGCCTCTACTGCATCTCTGGCAACCTGATTGAGTACTCCAAGCAAAGGAGCAATTTCTTCTCCACCTAAATGAATAAAGACACGACAAACCACAAAGCGAGTTTTACCAGCAAATTTATTAAAGCGATCGCGTAAAGAACTCATAGCTTTAATCCTGAAGATAATCTAGTTGATTGTAATTAAATTGGCTATATTGTTTACTCTAAACTTAATTAGGTTAATATTTTACTTTTTCATCGAAATTAACCAGCGAAGCGATAAAATCCATGCGAGTTTTATTTCTACATCCTAATTTTCCCGCGCAATTTCGCCATTTAGCTGCATCTTTAGCTAAAGCTCCCCGTAATCAAGTTATATTTGGAACTAATCGCCGTGAAGGTCAAATTGATGGTGTAACTAAAGTTTTGTATGAAAAATCTCGTAATGCTAGACCAGAAACTCATCATTATGTACGACCTTTAGAAAATGCAGTGTTAGAAGGACAAGCAGTATATCGTTTAGCCCAACAATTAAAAGAACGAAATTTTTACCCCGATATAGTATACGGTCATTCTGGTTGGGGGCCTACTTTGTTCGTTAAAGATATTTTTCCCAGAGCTAGTTTTTTGTGTTATTTCGAGTGGTTTTATCGCGCTCATGGTTCGGATGCTGACTTCGATCCGAGCGATCCTCTAAATGCGGATGATGAGGCAAGGATTAGAACTAAGAATGCTCCTATTTTAATAGATTTATATAGTTGCGATCGCGGATTATCTCCTACTCGCTGGCAACGTCAACAGTTTCCTACTGAATTTCAGTCTAAAATTAAAGTCCATCATGATGGAATCGATACTAGCTATTTTCAACCCCTACCAGGGGCAAAATTAGTCTTACCCCGCATTGGTTTAGATTTATCTGAAGTTGAAGACATAGTTACCTATGTAGCTAGGGGAATGGAACCCTATCGTGGTTTTCCTCAGTTAATTGAGACTATCTCGATTTTGCAGCAAAAAAGACCTCAATGTCATTTTGTTATTGTAGGTAAAAATCGCGTAGCTTATGGAAAGTCTCTGCCTGATGGTAAAACTTATAAAGAGGCGATGTTAGAAAAATTTACTCTCGATCTCGATCGCGTTCATTTTACTGACTTGTTACCTTACGCAGAATATTTACAAGTACTTCAAGCTTCTTCTGTTCATATCTATCTTACTCGTCCCTTTGTCTTATCTTGGTCGATGTTAGAAGCTCTTTCTACGGGTTGCTTGATTGTTGCTTCCGATACTGCTCCAGTTAAGGAGGTAATTGAAGATGGAGTAAATGGATTACTAGTAGATTTCTTTAACCCCCAACAAATTAGCGATCGCGTTGAAGAAGCTTTAGATAATCCAGATTTAATGGCAGATATTCGCAAAAGAGCCAGAGAAACTATTGTCGATCGCTACGATTTAGCTAAATTATTACCCCAACATCTAGAATGGATGACCAAACCTCCTGAAAAGAAAAATAATCCCAGAAAAATGGGTAAGAAGAAAGGATTTAATAAACTGAGGTAGGTTAGTTGGTAGTTGTTAGTTGTTAGTTGTTAGTTGTTAGTTGTTGGTTATAGCTCACAAGTAGCTTAAACATTTCTTATGAATAAACGGCGATTTTTAGGGCTATTTTTGTTGGGAATTATATTTAGTATTGGTTTTGCTTTTACCCACATAACTTTTCTACGGGGTGAAGTTACCGAGGATTATACTTTACCTATCAAAACCGCAGCCATCATTTCTAGTTTAGACTCTCAAGATTTAGATAATCCTCCTCGTGGTGATGTCAGAATTGCCGTCATTAGCGATCTTAACAGTGCTTACGGCTCGACCGAATACGAACCTGAAGTCGATAAAGCCATCGATTTGCTTCCTGTTTGGCAACCAGATTTAGTATTATGTAGTGGCGATATGATAGCGGGGCAAAATCCGAGCCTTACCACCGAGCAAATTAAAGCTATGTGGAGAGGATTTGACGAACATATTGCTGCTCCTTTACGTCGAGAGCAAATACCCTATGGTTTTACGATGGGTAATCATGATGCCTCTGGGGCTTTAAGGGTAGATGGAAAATATCTTTTTGGCAAAGAGCGAGATTTAGCTAAAGAATACTGGAATAATCCCCAACACGATCCAGGACTTCAATTTATCGATCGCGATGACTTTCCTTTCTTCTATACTTTTATTTACAAAGATATCTTTTTTATGGCTTGGGATGGTTCTACGAGTGCTATTCCTCCAGAAAAATTAACTTGGGTGGAAAAAACTTTAGCTAGTCCTCAGGCGCAACAGGCAAAAATGCGAATTTTACTCGGACATCTTCCTCTTTATGGAGTAGCACGAGGACGCAATAAACCAGGAGAAGTGATGGATAATGGCGAACAATTGCGGGCAATACTAGAAAAATATCATGTCCATACTTATATTAGCGGTCATCATCATGCCTACTATCCTGGTCATCGAGGCAGATTACAATTATTACATACAGGCGCACTCGGTTCTGGCCCTCGCTCTTTAATTGATAGTCAAATACCACCCCGTAAAACAATTACAGTAATCGATCTTAATTTTAATTCTGCCGAACTATCTACCTATACAACTTACGATATGCAGACCATGGAATTAGTAAATTATGAAGCATTGCCCCGCTTTTTGGCAGGATATAATGGTATGATACTGAGGCGAGATATCAAACTAAAAGATTTAAACTCTTCAGAAAAAGCTTTTTGCCAGAAACGTCTATCTAAAGAACTTTGTAATTTTTAAATAGCTCTAAGCTGTAAGCTTTAAGCTTTAAGCTTTAAGCTAGGTTTAATTCCCCCGTCTTTAGCCAGTTGCCACGTTCCGCGGTCAAACTTACAGTTTACGGCTTGGCTTAGGGGACTTTAAAAAAACCTAGATTTAAGTTTTTAATCGATAACTTATTATCGAAATCCCCCGAAACGCAGCCTAAAGCTAACCGAGAAGCGGTTTAAATATAAATAGTCTTGCCATAACAGAGCCAGATTATTATATGCTGGCTCTGAAATGAAATTGAGATGGTTGACAAAACTATTCATTCAACCAACGGACGGCATCTTTAGCATGATAGGTAAGAATCAAATCTGCACCCGCCCGTTTAAAACTGGTTAAGGTTTCTAGAGTGACTTTTTTCTCATCAATCCAGCCATTCAAAGCTGCTGCTTTAATCATGGAATATTCCCCAGAAACATTGTAAGCAGCAACAGGTAAGTTAGTAATTTCTTTAACTCGCCAGATAATATCCATATAGGATAGGGCAGGTTTGACCATTAACATATCTGCCCCTTCAGCAATATCTAATTCTACTTCCTTGAGGGCTTCTAGACCATTGGCAGGATCCATTTGATAGGTACGTCGATCGCCATACTGAGGTGAAGATTCGGCAGCATCGCGGAAAGGCCCATAATATGCCGAAGCATACTTAGCAGCATAGGACAAAATGGGTATATTTTCAAATCCTGCTTCATCTAAGCCCTGTCTAATTGCTTGGACAAAACCATCCATCATACCCGATGGGGCAATTATGTCTGCTCCTGCTTTTGCTTGGGAAACGGCGGTTTTCTTTAGTAATTCTAAAGTAGGATCGTTTAATACTCTGCCTGTTAAGTCTCCTACTTCTAAATAACCACAATGACCATGAGTGGTATACTCGCACAAACAGGTATCGGCAATAACTACTAATTCTGGTACTGCTTCTTTTACTGCCGTTGCTGCCTTTTGGACGATCCCGCAATCATGCCAAGCACCTGTGGCATCCGCATCTTTAGTGTCTGGAATACCAAAAAGGATAATAGAAGGAATACCCAGATCGTAAACTTCTTTTGCTTCTTCGACAATTTTGTCTACAGAGAGTTGATATACTCCTGGCATGGAAACTACTTCTTTAGCAATTCCTTCCCCTGGGACGGCAAACAAAGGATAGATTAGATCGCTTGCAGTAATTACAGTTTCTTGCACCATACGGCGCAATTGAGGTGTGCTGCGAAGACGGCGAGGGCGATTAATAGGAAACATAATTTCGGTCTAAAATTTTGTTTATAAATGAATTTGGTCTGACGATGTAACAAATAGCTAACAACTAATAGCTTCTAACAAGTGTAAAGCGATCGCTCCTCATTAAAACCAAGATTCTGCTACTACTCAATGTTTTGTAATGTTGCCATTTTTGTAGCATTTTTTGCTACAAAATAATATTGCCAATTGCTGGGTTGCTTAGTTGAACTTACCAAATAATAAATTTCAACTCCATCGATAAAGTGATAAAATTTTATATTTGGGGCTATTTTTATAGATAAGGAGAATTTTATATGTCTCGATATAGAGGTCCGCGTTTGCGGATCACACGTCGTCTGGGAGAATTACCTGGATTAACTAGAAAAACTGCGCGTAAATCTTATCCACCAGGTCAACATGGACAAAGTCGGCGTAAACGTTCTGAATATGCTATTCGTTTAGAAGAAAAGCAAAAACTTCGTTTCAACTATGGCGTAACTGAAAAGCAACTTATTCGTTATGTCAGAAAAGCTCGTCGGACTGGTGGTTCTACAGGGGAAGCTCTATTACAATTTTTAGAAATGCGTTTGGATAACACTGTTTTCCGTTTGGGTATGGCAGGTACTATTCCTGGAGCGCGTCAACTCGTCAATCACGGTCATATTACAGTTAACGATCGCGTGGTAGATATTGCTAGCTACCAATGTCGTCCTGGAGATGTAATTAAAGTTAGAGACCGCGATTGTTCCCGCCGTTTAGTTGAAACTAATATGGAGTATCCTGGTTTAGCGAATCTTCCTACCCATTTAGAATTTGACAAAAATACAATGGTAGGCAAAGTTAATAGTATGGTTGAAAGGGAATGGGTTGCTTTGCAAATCAACGAACTATTAGTAATTGAGTACTACTCTCGTATGGCGTAATAACTTATTAAGTAGCAAGTAGCAAGTAGTAAGTAGTAAGTAGTAAGTAATTCGCTACTTTTGACCTCATTACTCATTACTCATTACTCATTACTCATTACTCATTACTTATTACTTTGTTATCCGCCTATTTGGGACATGGTGCGAGTATAGCTAGTTGCTGTAGTACCAGAGTCCCTTTGCTTGTAGTTAATTTCTGGTTTGAGTAATAATAAGGATGCTACTCTGGCTCTAAGATCTTGAAGATCGCAACCTCTACGTAAAGCAGTCTTGAGATCGATTTGACCTGTTTCATTGAGTAAACAAGGGCGTAACCAACCATCAGCAGATAGACGCATTCGATTACAGCGATCGCAAAAGCATTCGGACATCTGAGAAATAAAGCCGAGTGTTCCTTTAGCACCAGGGATTTTAAAGACATCGGCAGGGCCATTTCCCTTAATATTTGACTCTGCCAAACCCCAACGAGAAGCAATACGCTCCCGTAACTCAGCAGAAGGAATCCAAGCGCGGTCGTCAAAAAGGCTAGCATTACCAATAGGCATAAATTCAATAAATCTGACGTGCCAATTGCGATCGAGGGTTAAAGCTGCTAAATCTAATACTTCTGAATCATTAAAACCAGGAATAACTACTACATTTAACTTCAAGGGATCGAAACCCACTCGATGAGCAGCTAAGATTCCCTGCCAAGTTTGCTCCCAACGACTACGTCCCCGATTGCCAATAATGAGATCGAAAGTTTCTGGATTTAAAGAATCGAGACTAATATTAATTCGGCGCAACCCAGCATCATAAAGCTCTTGTGCCATATCTGCTAGCAAAAAAGCATTAGTAGTTAAGGCTAAATCTTTGGTTTGAGGCAAAGAAGCAATCTGACTGACAATATCTACTACATCTGGACGTAATAATGGCTCTCCTCCAGTTAGACGGAATTTACAAAATCCTAGGGGAATAAACACTTCCTTAAGTAAAGTTATTATTTCTGCCTTTGTCAGTAAATCTTGACGCAAAATGTAGTTTAGTTCTGTACCTTCTGGCATACAGTACTGACAACGAAAATTACATCGATCGAGCAAGCTAATACGTAGATAGTCTATTACATTCATGCCTGATAATTTGATTTTAAATTTGTTTTACTAAAAAGTTGATTAACAAAATATCCTGATTTTTGAGGGAATAACTGGATCTCTGAATATTGCAAAAGTTTTAATTGTCCTTATTATGATAGCCGAGCCTTTTAACTACATTCTTACGTCTAATCTCTTTTTTTCTCAGGGTGATTGTTATTCCTGGAAACTTTCTCTTGTGTGGTTACACCTTATTGGCGATTTAGCGATCGCGCTTACTTTCTATTTTATGCCTTCGCTCGTTATTTATCTGCTACCTCAGCCAACTAGTAAAATCTTGCTCCGTCAACCCGCGTTTTTATGGTTTATTGCTGCTTGTCTTAGCTATGGAACGCTGCATCTTTTGGAAGTTTGGACAATTTGGCAGCCAATTTATTGGTTAACGGGAAGTTTTAAGCTGATTACAGTAATTATTTTGGCGATCTTAGCCGATAGAATTCTTCCTTATTTGCCTCAAGTCTCTTCATTGCTCGATTTTCAAAATATAGTTAATCTCGATCGAAAGTTAGATCTACAAATTACTCAACTGAAAGAAATTGATGAATTCCTTGGCAATCTTCCCTATAAATTAGAAGCCAAAGTAAAAGAGCGCACCTCAGAGCTAAATAATCTCAATCAAAAATTGATTCGAGAAATTAGTGCGCGTAAAAACTTAGAAACAACCTTAAAATATCAACTAAAGTTAGAGCAATTAATTAGCCGTCTTTCTACTCATTTTATTAACCTTGAAGCCGAAAAAATAAATGAGGGAATTCAAGCAGGATTACGCACTATCTGTCAGTTTTCTGAAGTAGATAGAACTTATCTTTTTCTTTTTTCTCATTTCGACGTTTCTCTAGATTATACCCTTCAATGGTCTAACCTTAAGTCTCAATCGATTATTTTCGCTAAAAATCAAACTGAGTTAGAACAAAATTTGCCTTGGATTATGAGCCAGATTAAATGTAATCAGATAGTTAATCTAGGTAAGCTCGATAATTTAGCTTCAGAAGCCAGTATAGACAAAATTTACTTACAACAACAAAATATTAAATCACTATTAATGTTGCCCATGTTTTACGGTGGTTTGCTAGTAGGATTGTTAGGGTTTGATTCTCTTAGTAAAGAACGAAACTGGACTGAAGGAGATATTCAACTATTGAGACTAGCAGGTGAAATATTTATTAATGCGATCGAACGCTGCCGTCAACAACAACAATTAATTGTCCGAACACAAGAATTAGAAAAATCTAATTTTGAGTTACAACAATTTACCCATATTGTTTCCCATGATTTACAAGAACCACTTAGAGCCATTAGCAGTTATAGCCAACTGTTAGAAGAAGAATATCGCGATCGATTAGACTCGGAAGCTAACGAATATATTGATTTTATCGTTGGCTCGGCACAACGGATGAAACAGCTAATTCAAGATTTGTTAGCTTTTTCTCGTGTCGGTCGTCAGCCACAAAATTTTAGTTTAGTTTCTTGTGAAGCGATATTGCAAGAAGTAATTGCCAATCTCAAAATAGCGATCGCGGAAAATGAAGCAACTATTACTTGGGATCGTTTGCCTGAAGTGATGGGGGACAAATCTCAGCTAATTCAACTATGGCAAAACTTAATTGCTAACAGCATTAAATTTCGTAGCCAAGAGTCCCCGCAAATTAAGATTTCTGTCACAACTCAAGATCGAGAATTTATTTTCTGTATGGAAGATAATGGAATCGGTATCGATCCCAAACACGCAGAACGGATTTTTGTAATTTTTCAGCGTTTGCATAGCCGTCGCAAGTATCCAGGTACGGGCATCGGTTTGGCTATTTGTAAAAAGATTATCGAACGGCACAAAGGTAGAATATGGGTTGAATCTACGCCAAAAGCAGGATCGACCTTCTACTTTTCCCTGCCTATTTACAGTCAGTATCGATCGTGATGAATAGTGTAACTTTAAGACCAGTAGAAATTTTGTTAGTTGAAGATTGTCTTAGCGATGCAAAATTGATCGGTAAAGTCTTTAGTCGTGCTACTATTCCTCACAATTTACAATTAGTTGAAGACGGAATTGAAGCTCTTGACTTTCTCTATCAGAGAGGAAAATATTACTCGGCTATTAGACCCGATTTAATTTTACTCGATTTGAATTTACCCAAAAAAGATGGTTTAGAAGTTTTGGCAAAAATTAAAGCAGACCATCAACTAAGTAAAATTCCTGTAATTATTCTTTCTAATTCCGATTGTCCCCAAGATATACTTAGTTGTTATCAAATGGATGCTAATTGTTATCTCACGAAACCAAGTAACTTACGAGAATTTAAAGAAACTATTAATATGATTGAAAATTTTTGGCTTAGTTTTGTTAGGTTGCCTCTTTAAGACAACTAGAACGGCTGACCCTGTCCTCGAAGTAGTCCTAGGAAGTTAGGGAAATATTGGCGAATTTAGCTACTAGTTATGATTATTTATTGCTCGATAGGCTTGATAAACACCTCGAACGTTATACCAATTTAGAAAAATACGGGAAATTTCCAAAGCTAATTGGGGTTTTCCTCGATCGATTAACCATTGTAATAAGGGTTTCATGGTTTTTTCATTTAAATTTCCTCCTAAAGACAAAATTCCCCATAACAGACGATGAAATAAAGTCATTTGAATCATTAACTTGACATTAAAAGTAGGATGTTTTTGATAAAAAACTACCCCCATTTTCCCTCTTTCAATTTCTCGCTCGATCATTTTGGGGATTTGTTCTAAATTAAAAGGCGGATGCCAATGATAACCGACGGCTTCAGGACATTTAATTAGTTTTAAACCTAATTTTTTGAGCCTAACTCCTAATTCTAAATCTTCCCAACCATAGAGTTGAAATTGCGGATCGAAAAGTCCTGCTTCTTCTAACCATTTGCGAGAGATAGCGACATTGCCTGTAGCAAAATAAGCTGCGGAAAAGTCGGTAATTTTATAAGTTTCCGCTGTAGGATGATCGAAGTTACAAGTATTAATTACCCATCCATAAGTAAATAAGCGATCGTCACCGAGTTTTTTTGTCCCTTCTGCTAAGGCATTAGCATGAGCTTGTAAGAAATTTTCGGTAACGACTAAATCGCTATCAATAAAAATTATTGTGTCTCCCTTTGCTTTTTCTACTCCTAAATTTCTGGCAGCAGCAGGGCCCTGATGGACTTGAGCAAAAGTTTTAAGATGAGGAAATTGAGTTATATTTTCTTCTAACCAAGCTAATGTTCCATCAATCGAACCATCATCTACTACAATAACTTCATAATCTTTAATTAGCTGAGATAATTTCTGATTTTCTAAAGCTTGAAGACACTTTATTAGGATAGGTTTACGATTGTAAGTAGGAATAACAACAGTAAAAAATCTGGTTAACTTATTGGACATTAATATCGATATATATCTAAATTTTTCGCTCTAGCAATTTACGAATGATCGTGGCATCTTCAGCATTGGGTAAAATCGCTAAATAATATTCTAAATCTTGATAAGCTTGCTGGGGTCGATCTAGCTGATAGTAAATCAGACCTCGATCGCGTAACTCTTTAGGGTTATCGGGAAATAGCATCAAAATACCACTAATAATATCTAAAGCCTTAGATAATTGATTACTACTAAGATAGATATATTTAAGATTAGTAAGCATCCTTACTAAAATATGTCGATTACTAACATTAGCTAAAAACTGTGGTTTAAGAGGAACGGGTTTTTGATACATTTGCTCTAGTTTAGCAGTGCAATCTTCTTTAAATAAAATTTCGCCTCGATTGAAAACATCGACAAAAATACCAGATGATTCAAAAGTGGGACGAATTAAAAAATGTCCTGGCATTCCCACCCCTGCCATCGGAAAATTAAGACGTTTGGCAAGTTCTAAATAGATTACTGATAGAGTAATGGGAATCCCCGTACAGCGATCGAGAACGTCATTAAGAAAACTATTGCGAGGGTCGTAGTAATTTTTACTGTTACCTTTGTATCCTAGAAGATTAAAAAGATAGTCATTAATTGTTTCAATTACTTTGAGAGGATAACGTTCTTCTGGTAGTCGGTCTGTAATATCTTTTGCCATAGCATCCAATATATTCAGATATTTTTCAACATCTAAGTCAGGATACTCAGCTTGAGCATGGAACAGACTTGCTTTAGCTAAATTGATCTTTTCATCTGCTCTATTTACTTCTTGCTCGAAATTTTGCCAACCAAGATTAAAACTCATTTTAAATTAACTTAAGTATTTTTAAATTTGCTTAGAGCGTATCTTAATACTTACGTAGACTCAAAGCAATCAAATTTACGTAATAATCATGGCAAACTTAGTATAAACTCAAAGTCGATCGAGAAATCTACTGATGCTAATCTAAGCCAGAACCATATTTCCAGGCATCTAACCAACGATGATAATAATATTGTTGAGTTGGAGTTAAATTATCGGCGATCGATTCTAGGAATTGTCCTAGAGGATACAAACCCCGATATAGTCCTAAATTAAAATAGTGAACGCTCCAATTTAATAAAGGCTCGATACCTACTTGAGGCAAGATTGGCAAAACTAATTTAGGATTAACTAAAGGTAAAGTTTTCGCTAAAGGAGCAAACTGAATTACATCTTGTAAAAAAGGTTTAATTACATCATCTCCCAAGCGATCCATGACCTCAAAAACACCATTCATTAAATTATTAATTTGATGGGGATTTACTTGTCGATCGATCCCAACACTCATAGTCTGTTGGAATAACCAAGTAACCGAAATATTAGGTTGATAGGGCTGTAAAAGGGCTAAATCTTTACGGGACAAATTGCTTACTTTTAAAGCTTCATCGATCCCAAAAGTTAGACGTTGTAAATGACGTATCATTGCCCCAAAACCACCAAAACTAACAGGAGATTGTCCGCCACTACTATCCCCTACAGGTAAAAGGCGATCGAAGGGTAAATGGAGAGGACTTTGACGATAGGCAGGAAAAAAACCAAACAAAAATCTTTGAAAATCTAACTGCTCTAATTCTATTTTTTGATACTCTGGTAATAATCTTAAATATTCATCCATAAAAAACTCTAAACTAGGACGTTCTGGATGAGCATCTAAATAACTAAACAGATAAGTTGTTCTACCGTCTCTAGCAGGAAAGGCTTCCCAAAAGTACTGACATCGATCGATAATTGGAGTGAAAGTATAAATTAGATCGCCAGTTTCATTCTGCTGATAGCCTTTGGCACAACTACCGACAACCAGACAAATACTATCGGGTTTTTGTCCCTGACGGGCTTGTTTAACTATAGGAGAAAAATGTCCCATAGCATCGACTAATAAAGCAGTTTTTAACTCTATTTCCCCCGCTTTAATAACCACGCCATCGGGATGAATTGTAGCTGTTTTAAAAGGAGTATTTTCTAATAATTTTCCTCCAAATTCTAAAAACTTTTGCTTGAGAGTAGCTAATAAGTAAACAGGATCGACACCAACATTTAAAACATCTTTAACCCAGATATCTTTACCCCCTAAAAACCCAACACGAGCGGGATTGTATTCTGTGGCGATCGCTCGTTCTAATTCGACTTCTGTTAATAATTCTAACTCAAGAAAAGTTGCTAATTCCTGACGAGAAATATTCCATTCTTGCTCTCTTCCTCGTAAAATTCCTCTTTCTATTAAAGCAACACGCCAACCGAGTTTAGCACAAGCAGCACCGAGTAAAATACCCAAAGTCCCACCACAAATAACTAAATCCCAGTCCGTTTCGCCTAGAGTTTCTTTACTTTCTGTCACAACTTGAGGAACTTGTAGTTGCTGGGAGCGTAAAGCAGTCCAAAATTTATCTGCACCTCTTAGCCTTTCTAAAACATTATCTGGTTGTTGAGAAAGAATCTGTTCTGTCAAGCTCATTAAGCTTACTCCAAATTTGCACCTATCAATTACCTTGACATAATTTAGATTAATTGGGTTAAGCAGTAAGATTTTGCCTAAAATAAGAAGCAGGTAGGGTAAAACACCTCTAAACTTAAGTATCTATCTTAACTTCTGAAACAGTATGCCAAAAAATTTGGGAGAAATAGCGTTTCGTATTGCCACCGTAACTCTAGGAAGTTGGCTTGTTTTTAGTTTAATTGCCCATCTTCGAGGAGAAATCCTTTGGTTTCAAGAAGTTGGATATCTGAATACTTTAGTTAAACGTTGGCAAACGCAGTTTTTATTATGGATATTTACTGGGGGAACTTCTCTTTTATTTTTACTAAGAAATTTGCATATAGCTACCGATTATGCTTGGATTTGGTCGCCAAAGCAAAAATCCGATTTAGATAATTCTGATAGCCCTTATTTATTACCCAAACATGAAGAAATCGCTTTAGAACAAAAAAAACTAAAAATTTCCTATCCTCGATCGGTAGTAGAAACAGCTACTTCTAATATTTATACCGTTCGCTCTTGCTCGATCGATTCTCGTTTTCCCGCCCTAGATTTACCATTATTATTCCCCTTAATTTTAATCTCTTGTTTTTTAATTGCTTTACTATTTTTTAATTACAGCAAAATCGCTTTATCTACTCTTACCCCCGATTATAGTTTGCCGAATGTAACCCCCGTATTGCCTTCCCGTTGGCAATTTTTTTCGGTACAAGAATTATTAGTATCTTGGGTAGATGATATTTGGCAGTTAGGCTGTTTGGGAGCAATTGTTTTATTTTTAATGATTAGACCCCGTATTTGTTTGAAGACGATCGCGATTATTTTAAGCTTGGTTTTCGCAGGAGTAGTAGCAGGTAATTGGACGGTATTTTTACAATATTTAGAGTCTAATAATTTTGGTTATGTCGATCCTCAATTTGGGAAAGATATCGGATTTTATGTTTTTAATTTACCTTTTTGGCAGTTAATTGATTTTTGGTTTTCTGGATTATCTACTTGTGCTTTTATCTCTTGCTTACTATTATATTTACTCTCGGGCAATAGTCTTTCAGAAGGAAAATTTCCTGGTTTTTCTAGTTTACAATTACGTCATTTAACCTTCTTAGGGGCAACAGTAATGGTTAGCCTTGGTATCCGTCATTGGCTAAATCGTTACGACTTACTTTTTTCCGAGCGAGGTGTTACTTATGGGGCTAGTTTTACCGATGTAAATGTTCAACTTCATTGGGAAACATTTTTGAATATCACGGCGATCGCTATGGCGGTCTTTTTATTATATCGAGGGATTACAGACTATCGTCGCCGTAAGTACAAGCCTGAAAAGTTAATTAAAATACCTCTATTACTTGTCTTCTTTTTGGTTTATGTCTTGATTTTACCTGTCGCCAATCTTTCTTGTTTAGCAGTACAACGCTTTGTCGTGCAACCCAATGAATTAGCTAAAGAAAGACCATATATAGAGCGCAGTATTGAGATGACGAGAAGTGCCTTTAATTTAGATGAAATTAATCAAGAAAATTTCGATCCAGAAGGAGAATTAACAGCCACAGAAATTGCCAACAACGATCTGACAATTAATAATATTCGCCTCTGGGATACTCGTCCTATTTTAGATACTAATCGCCAACTACAACAAATTAGACTTTATTATAAATTTCCCGATGCAGACATCGATCGCTATCTCCTAGACAACAAAAATATAGCAGGGGATAAAAAAAGCAAACAACAGGTAATCATTGCTCCTAGAGAATTAGATTACACTGCCGTACCAGAAAGGGCAAAAACTTGGGTCAACAAACATCTAATTTATACTCATGGTTATGGCTTTACTATTTCCCCTGTAAACAGGGTAGATGAAGGAGGATTACCATATTACTTTGTTAAAGATATTGGTACGACAACTGATGAGCAAGCAACTCTTAGTTTAGCCAATGAGTTAGAGCGAGATAGTATACCTATTGGCAAACCGCGCATTTATTACGGTGAATTGACCGATAACTATATTATGACCTCCACCCGTGTCAAAGAATTAGATTATCCCAGTGGAGATGAAAATGTTTACAACGTCTATGATGGTAATGGCGGGATCGAAATTGGTAACTTTGCTAGAAGAATCTTATTTTCCCAGTATTTAAAAGACTGGCAAATGCTATTCACCCAAAACTTTACTGTCGATACTAAACTCCTATTTCGCCGTAATATCAATCGTCGCATCAGAGCGATCGCTCCTTTTTTAAGATTCGATCGCGATCCCTACTTAGTAGTTGCTGACACTTATAATTCAGAAGAACCACGACCAGACGAAAACTATCTCTATTGGATTATTGATGCCTATACTACTAGCGATTCTTACCCTTATTCCGATCCTGGAGAGAACAATTTTAACTATATCCGCAATTCCGTAAAAATAGTTGTGGATGCGTATAACGGCGATGTTGATTTCTATATTGCCGATCCTGACGATCCGATCATTAAAACTTGGGATAAAATCTTCCCCAGATTATTTAAACCGATAGAGGAAATGCCTGCTTCCCTCCGCAGTCATATTCGTTATCCCGAAGATTTGTTTAGTACTCAATCAGAAAGGCTGTTGGCCTATCACATGACGGACCCTCAAGTATTCTATAACAGAGAAGACCAATGGGAAATTCCTGAAGAAATTTATGGTACAGAGGTACGACCTATAGACCCCTATTACTTAATCATGAAGTTGCCTAATGCTGATACAGAAGAGTTTATTCTCTTACATCCTTACACACCTACCAGTCGTCCTAATTTAATCGCTTGGTTGGCAGCCCATTCGGATGAGGATAAATATGGTCAATTGCTACTATATAATTTTCCCAAGCAAGAATTGGTTTATGGCCCTAATCAAATTGAAGCTTTAATTAATCAAGACCCCGTTATTTCTCAACAAATTTCTCTTTGGAATCGGGAGGGTTCTAAAGCTATTCAGGGTAACTTGCTCATTATTCCTATAGAACAATCTTTATTGTATGTCGAACCACTTTATTTAGAAGCAGAAAGAAACAGTCTACCCATCCTTGCCAGAGTGATTGTAGTTTACGAAAATCGAATTGTCATGGCAGAAACTTTACAAGAAGCTTTAGATGCTATTTTTACAGAAAATAATGACTCGACCCCTGCTATCATTCGCTCTGTAGATGAATTGACTCCGGTGTTGGAAGAAGATGGAGTTGAATGATCTTTTCTGGACTGGTTTTCTAGGTAAAAAATAAAATAAGAAAAAACACAAAAGTCAAAGCATACAGAGTTTTAGCCAAATTGAGCAGACGTTGGTTTTCTCGGCGCAGATTGGCTTTTTCAACTTGCAGTCTTCTCTCTTTTTCTTTTAGTTCATTAGTAATAGCCAAAAGTTTAGCTTTAAGCACTTCATTTTCAGCTTGTAACTTTTGATATTCCTCCGCTAAAGCTCTCTCGTCCCTAGGAATCGCTAATAAATGAGTTGCTTTTAATTGATGGGGAGGCTGCTTGAGAGAGTCTAAATTAAATTGCTCCTCTAAAGGTAGAAATTGCTCTTCCATAAATTCAGTTCGGGATTTTTTGTCAATATTTAAGGAGCAAAAAATAATTAATAGATAATGTTAAGGAAAAAGACGATCGACAAGAGCGATCGAAAATTAATCTAACCAAAAATTAAGATAGTTTAACCAACTTATATTTTAGAGCTAATTATAAATCAAAAGTACTAAAAATAGCATCTTGAATCCTCAGTAAACATACTGAGATTTTGTCTAACCGAAGAATCGGTAATTATTTATACATTTTGACTCCTAACAAACATATACTGTTTAATAAAAATAATTAATATTGCTTCTAGGGTTCCGATTTATTTTCAACAACATAAATGACTGGTCCAAGAGAAGCAGGTTACTGTTTTACTCAGAATTAAGTAAACAAGTAGCTTCACGGCGGGAAAAAAGCCCGGGAGGATTCTGTACTTGAAATCAAGTATCGATCTTCCTGGGCTTTTTGATTTAAAGCAGATTGCGGAGGCACAATTTCATGAGTGATCGAACTCCATTTCAACCACCCAGTAACAATGAAAATGGCTATTCTAGCGAAGCACGGCAAGCTTTAGACAAAGAAAGACAACTACCCCTAACGGGATGGCAACAAGAAGTAGACCGAGGTTTAGCATATGGTTTAGAAGCAGCAGAAAGCATTAAAGATCGGACTATTTCCACTTTTTCACGGGGAGAATTACCTCACTATGCAGGAATTAATACTTTTCTCAAAGCACCTTACTTAGAAGATGTCAAACAAGTAGGAAACTATGATATAGCCATTATGGGCGTTCCTCATGATTCTGGTACTACTTACCGTCCTGGTACTCGTTTTGGCCCTCAAGGTATTCGTCGTATTTCGGCTTTATATACTCCCTATAACTTTGAATTGGGGGTAGATTTACGGGAACAAATTACCCTTTGTGATGTGGGGGATATATTTACGATTCCTGCCAATAATGAGAAATCTTTCGATCAGATTTCTAAAGGAGTTGCTCATGTTTTTAGTTCGGGAGCATTCCCCATTATTTTAGGAGGCGATCATTCGATCGGTTTTCCTACTGTCAGGGGTGTTTGTCGCCATTTAGGGGATAAAAAAGTTGGGATTATTCACTTCGATCGCCATGTGGATACCCAAGAAACCGACTTAGATGAGAGGATGCACACTTGTCCTTGGTTTCACGCCACGAATATGGCAAATGCGCCAGCCAAAAACTTAGTGCAAATGGGTATCGGTGGCTGGCAAGTACCCAGACAAGGGGTAAAAGTCTGTCGCGAAAGAGCTACTAATATCTTAACCGTTACCGATATTACCGAAATGGGTTTAGATGCTGCTGCCGATTTTGCTATAGAAAAAGCCACAGATGGTACAGATTGTGTTTATATCAGTTTTGATATTGATTGTATTGATGCTGGTTTTGTCCCCGGTACTGGTTGGCCCGAACCAGGTGGGTTACTACCCCGCGAAGCTTTGTATTTACTCAAAAAGATCGTCCAAAATACTACTGTATGTGGACTAGAAGTAGTAGAAGTTTCTCCGCCTTATGACGTGAGTGATATGACGGCATTGATGGCAACTCGCGTTATTTGCGATACTATGGCACATTTGGTTATTTCTGGACAATTACCCCGTCAAGAAAAGCCAGCCTATATTCATGCTGAAGCCCAGGTAGTGGATGAACCTTGGAGTTAATTGTTTTAGTTAGTAGTTAGTAGTTAGTAGTTAGTAGCTATTAGCTTTTGGTAATAAAATAATTTTGTTGTTTTTTGGAAACTGGTTGTAAACAATGACTCAAGATCGACTGTATCAAATGAATCCTCAAGGGCGGTTTAGAGACCGCGCTGAGGATTATGCGAAATATCGACCGAGTTATCCAACAGCAGCGATTGACTGTATTTTAGAGGGGTTAGGCATACCATCTCAGTTAATTGCAGCCGATATTGGTGCGGGGACGGGTATTTCTTCCCGTTTGCTAGGGGATAGAGGAGTAAAAGTTATCGCGATCGAGCCTAATGCAGCGATGAGACAGGTAGCTGAGGCACATCCATTGGTAAAGTTTAGAGATGGTAACGCCGAACATACCAAACTAGAAGATAATTCAGTCGATTTGATTACTTGTTTTCAATCTTTTCACTGGTTTAATCCCGAACCAACTTTAGCCGAATTTGCCCGTATTCTCAAGCCAGAAGGCAAACTAGCAGCTATTTGGAATAATCGCGATCGGGCGAAGCCTGCCGCCTACGGCGATCGCACTGATGAATTTACTAGAGAATATAGTCATCTGACTCAAACAGTTTCTAATAATCAGTCCGAGATGCGTTATGGAACAGAAAGATTTCTTCGCCAAACTTCTCTATTTTCGAGCGTGAATCTATTAGTTTTTCCTTACCAACAAGCTTTAGATAGAAGAGGGTTAGTCGGTCGTGCCATGAGTACATCATACATACCCAAAACAGGAAAATTGAGTGAAGAATTTACGCGAAAAATCAACGAATTATACGATAAACATTGCGATAAAAAAGGATTAGTTTACTTAAAATACAATACCAATGTTTATTTAACCTCACTGTTAGTAAGTACAAATCATGTATAAACTATACGATTTTCTTCCTTCTGGTAATGGCTATAAAGTTCGTTTATTGTTAACTCAACTGCAAATTCCTTTTGAATTAATTGAATTAGATATTTTAAAACAAGAAACTCGCACTGCTGAATTTTTAGCCAAAAATCCTAACGGGAAAATTCCTTTACTAGAAATTGCCCCAGATAAATATATTTCTGAATCTAATGCCATCATCTATTATCTCAGTCAGGGAACAGAATATTTTCCCCAAGAGAAATATCAGCAAGCACGAGTAATGCAATGGCTATTTTTTGAACAATACAGTCACGAACCTAACATTGCTACTCCTCGTTTTTGGATTACCGAACTCAAACAAGCAGATAAGTATGAAAAAGAAATCGAACAAAAGCGAAAATTAGGTTACGCAGCTTTAAATGTCATGGAACAACATCTGACAATTCATGATTTTTTTGTAGCAAATAAATACAGCATTGCCGATATTGCTCTTTATGCTTATACCCATGTAGCAGAGGAAGGAGGTTTCGATTTGAGCAAATTTCCTGCAATTTTAGCTTGGTTTAAAAGAATTGAATCTCAACCGAGATATATAAAAATTAGCGATCGACCTAATTAAGAAATACTAGATTTCTTGTATAAATTTCAAGAACCATTTGGTGGAGTAGCGAGTAGCGAGTAGCGAGTAGCGAGTAGCAAGTAGTAAGTAGCGAGTAGCGAGTAGCAAGTAGTAAGTAGCGAGTAACTGATGCATGATTTTAATTTTATTCGTGTAAGAGGTCTACTAAAAACTAACAACTAACAACTAACAATGCACGAAACCGATATGACCAAAGCTTTAATCTTAACAGTTAAAGATTGGTATAATTCTCAACCAGAACTAGCAAAAATAGAAAAGATTCATTTAATAGTCGGGCAATTTACTTGTGTCGAACCTGTTAGTTTACAGTTTGCCTGGAAAATACAAACCCGTAATAGCTTTTTAGAAGGAGTAGAACTAGCAATAAAAGAAACTCCCTTAATTGCTTATTGTCATACTTGCCAACAAGAATATCAGCCAGAAATTGGCTTGCAATATAGTTGTCCCGATTGTAATTCTCCTATGGAAGATATTCGATCGGGACGAGAATTAAAGATCGATCGAATTGAATATTCAACAATCAACAATCAACAATCACCTAATCACCTAATCAAAAAAAATGCACCAAACCTTTGACGCTACTTTAGAAATTAATTTACTTCACGCCAACCAAGAAGGCGCAAATCATAATCGAGAACATTTTGACGCATGGGGGATTACTTGCCTCAATATTATGAGTAGTCCTGGGGCAGGAAAAACTGTTCTCCTCGAACAAACTTTAGCTGCATTAAAAGATAAGTTCAAAATAGCAGTAATAGAAGGAGATATGACCACGGAATTGGATGCCGATCGCCTTCGTAAATACAACGTACCTGTCATTCCCATTAATACAGGGCGTTCTTGTCATTTAGACTCCAAAATGGTGGCAGGAGGCATTCATACTTTAGAACAGCAGTATAATCCCACAGAGTTCGATTTAGTTTTAGTAGAAAACGTGGGTAACTTAGTTTGCCCTGCCGAATTTGAAGTGGGAGAACACGCAAAGGTTGCTTTACTCAGCGTCACAGAAGGAGAAGACAAACCTTTAAAATATCCCGTGATGTTTCAAGAAGCAGATTGTTTGTTGATTACCAAAACCGATTTAGCACCCTATTTAGATATCAATCTCGATCGTCTGGCGGATAATGTCAGGCAAATGAATCCTCATGTGCCAATTATTTATGTATCGGCGAAAACAGGGGAAGGTCTAGAAAACTGGTTTAATTGGGTAACAAAAGCGATCGACAAACCCTTAGTAGCGCAAGTTTAAAGCAAAAAAGAGCTATTAGTAATCTTTGGCGGGACTCTAATAGCTCAGATCGATCCAATAAATATTTATCGAATCAAGATTAACTAGGAGCAATTATGACAGAAAAATTTCTATTCTGGGGGATTTTAGTATTTTTGTTCGCCACAGTAGGAATTGGGATCTGGGCAGCAAAACAAGTTAAAGGAGATAGTGAAAACTACCTCGTCGCTGGGAGAGGTTTAGTCTTACCCCTAGCAGCAGCAACTTTGATGGCACAGTCGGTAGATTCTAATGCTACTTTAGGTAATACCGATCTAACGGCGGAATTCGGTTTTTGGGCTGGTGCATCTTTACCCATTGGGTTGGCACTATGCTTGTTTTTAACCGCGCTGTTTTTTGCCAAACCAATGAACCGCATGGGTTTAATTACCCTGCCAGATTTCTATCGGGTTAAATACAATCGCCCAACTGAAATAGTGGCATCTTTCTTGATGGTATTGAGCTTTTCCTTTTTGCTAGCTGGTAACTTAGTAGCTGGGGGATATATGTTTGAAGCCTTCCTCGGCACTAGTTATACCGCTGGGGTAATGCTGTTAGCGATTATTGTCTTTATATATACTGCTAGCGGGGGACTGTTTGCCGTAGCATATACCGATGCCATTCAAGTAGGGATTGCTTTTATTGGTTCTTTAGGCTTATTTGCTTTTATTGCTAGCAACTTTGGTATTAATGTTGCTGCCGATACTGGACCTTTTGCTTTAGTGCAGTTAAGCGATCCTACGGCTGGTGCAGTAGTTAACTGGGCGACTTTGTTAGCGTTAGGATTAGGAGATATTGTCGCGATCGATTTTATGGCGAGAGTTTTTGCTGCCGAAAGCCCCGAAACTGCTCAAAGAGCTTGCTTAGTAGGCTGTGCGGGTACTTTAATTATTGGCGTTCCTTTTTCTTTAATTGCCCTTTCTGCACCCCAAATCCTCGCCGATGCAGGAATTACCGCCGATGGGCCACTTCTTTATGCCCTCCTCGATGGGATAGTACCTCCTCTACTGGGATTGTTAGTTATTGTTGCCATTCTTTCAGCTTCTTTATCTACCGCCGATGGTGCTATTTTAGGAACTTCCTCAGTAATTGCTCATAATATTATCGGCATTCGCCATGACGACTACAATGCTGCTGGTGACAGATTGTTAATGATTACTCGCGTTATGGCTTTTGTGATTACCAGTTTAGGGGTGATTTTCGCCCTCAAAGTACCTCAAACTGGAGTTTTATTATTGCTAGCTTTCGATTTAGGGTTTGCAGGGTTGGTAGTACCCCTCGCAGGTGGACTTTACTGGTCTAAAGCAACTTGGCAGGGTGCGATTGCTTGTATTATTCTCGGCTCGTTAACCAGATTAGTTTTATTTGTGTTAACGCCTACTACTTTTGGAATCGAGAATACTCTTTTGTATATTCCTAACGAAGTTTTAACTCCAGAATTTGATGGGTTTCCTACTCTAATTAGTCCTCTGGTTGGTTTTGCTGCATTTATCATTATTTCTAATCTAACCCACAAAAATAGACCTATACAGCAACAAGTTCCTGCCGAAGAAACAGAAGCTCAACTGTATCACGGCTAGTTATTTAGTTATTTTAAGTAACAAAAACCTCTAATTTGCAAGGACTAACAAATGTCGATCGTTTTCTTCTAGAGCCTGAAGTAACTGTGTCCATTCTGGATGTCCGATAGTCAATTTTTTGAATCGGTCATTTTGGTCTTGCTTAAGTTGAGAGAGCATAAATTCGCTTTGCTGATTCTCAATAGCTTGTCTGGCTGCAATAAAGAGTAACTCAAACACGGGAGTATGAGCGCGATGGCGATCGCTCCCAATTTTTAGTTTGGCTCTTTGATAGGTTAACTCATAATTGTTAGGCTCTGCTTTCATTAGAGCATATTTGAGAAATTCCCATTGGTTAGTTTCTTGGGCAACTGGCTGCAAAATTCCCCGTTCATCTCTGAGTATTTCTGCCAAGAGTAAGTCCGATCTACCGACAATAATAGCTTGCTCTGCTGCTAGGTATAGTTCCTCTAAAGCTTGTTGACAATTAGAGTTAGTCACATAGGAAATAGCAGTTTGGTAGTGTTGCTCAAATTTCCGCTCGTCTAAATTCCATTGTTCCAACAAAGCTTGAGCTTGAGAATAGGAAGAAGTGTCTGAAGCTATAAGCTTCAGTTTTCCTCTAGCCATATCATATTTTTTTTCTTCTGCTAGTTTTTGAGCGTTATTCAAGTCGATCTGTGCCTGGAGATTTTGACAATCTTGAAGCAAGGTTTTTAGTTGAGTTGTCAGAGCAGAATTGTGACTCAAAGCTTGAGATATGCTAATACATTTTATATAGTTCCCTTGCTCTTTACTTTTTTGAACAGTTTTAATCGCCATAATCATCGGCAATTGCCAATACAAATACCATCCACCCAAACCAAGTATTAGGGTGAGTGTACTAATAGGAATTAGTCTAGGTAGTTTTTGTTGAGTAGTAGATAACCAACTGACTAGAGATGCTATTAGTGTAGAACTGGGTTCTTTGCTATGCATTGCTGAATATACTGTTGAAGTGATTTGAAATCTACTTTTCGAGTAAAGTAGATTATTTTCATAATACAAGATTGTGCTTTAGACAAAATGTAAAATTCTTAGCAAAAATTCTTAAATTCCTAGCAATTTTAAGAGACTAACTTTTCCTTCAAAGATAATTGTTAATTGTTGAAGAGAGCAAATTTAAATTAATCGATTGTTTGAATTTTGCTAAACTCGATGGTCTAGACTACCATATCTCGATAAATCATATGCCTGCTGCTTCTAATCCCCAATTCTATCCACCCAAACTCAATCCCGTGTTCACTCGTTTAGTTCAGAGTATTTCTTATGTAAGTGCTTACTATGCCTATAAAGTGGAGTTAGAAGTTGCAGCAGAAGATATAGCCAAAATAAAAGCGATAGAAGATAACAGAATTGTTTATCTGCCCAATCATCCGACTCTTGATGATGGAGTAGTCCTGTTTATGCTTTCTGCTCGTTTAGGACAACTATTTCACTATATTGTTGCTAAAGAGGCTTTTAAAGGCTGGATGGGAAAATTTTTGCAGCTTATTGGGGCTTATTCTATCAAAAGAGGTTTAGGCGATCGCGCTAGTATCAGTCAAACTCTGGAGTTACTTCAACAACCAAAATCTCGCTTAGTAATTTTTCCCGAAGGGGGTTGTTCTTATAAAAATGATACTGTAATGCCCTTTCGTTCGGGAGCAATTCAATTACCCTTCAGTGCTATGAGTCAATTGGTGAAAAAAGAAGGAAATATTCCCGATTTATATCTAGTACCAGTCAGTATTAAATATCGTTATACCAAACCGATGAACTGGGTAATTGAGAAAAGTCTAACTCGACTGGAAGAAGCCTTAAATATTAAAGCAAATACTACTGAATTTTATCCTCGTTTAAGAGCGATCGCCAAACAAATCTTAATTAATATCGAGGCAGAATATGGGTTAAAAAGAATCAAAGGAGATTGGAATCAAAGAATCGAACAACTTAAAGATCGGATTCTGCATGAATGTGAACGACAATTAAAACTGACCCCTAAAGAACATATACCAGCAAGAGAGCGAGTATACAAAATTCAATCGATTATTGATTCTGAGAATAAAGAATTAACCAAAAAGCAAGAGCAAACCTATGAAACTCTATATCGTTCCGCTTTTCGCTTGTTGAACTTTGATGCTATTTACGATGGTTATGTTGCCGAAAACCCAACGCAAGAGCGTTTTCTCGACACTTTAACTACTCTAGAGCGAGAGGTTTTTCAAATAGAACATCCCTCAACCAAAGGAAGACGTAAAGCATTTATCGCTCTTGGCGAGCCAATTAACCTTAAAGACTATTTTGCTGCCTATCAAGAAGATAAAACTACAACTGTAGAGAATTTGATTGGGAAAATTCAACAAACTGTACAAAAGAATGTGGATTTACTTGCTTGATTAAAATTTTTAGCTATTAGCTTTTAGCTATCAGCTATTAGCTTTTACAAACAGTTTAGACTTTTCTCGATCGAGATGGGAACTCTAGAAATAAGTACTTGAGATCGCCAAAGTAATTTTTATAAGCGATTCCCAATTATTAATCTTTCTAGGAAAAGTTTCTATGCTCGAAGATGACAAAAGCTATGAAATCCATATTCTCAAACAGTTTATCAATAATTATTTAGATAAAACCTTATCGACTAATAAAGAAGATGCTTTAAACACACTTCTATATAAATGCGACGATCTAGTCTGGAAAATAGCTACAGAAATTTATAGTCAGAGCGGACATAAAGTTGAATTTTCTCTAGTGCGCGATCTTGCCACTTCCAGAATTGAAGCTTTGAAAATAGCTGTAGAAAAACAAAAAGCCGAACAAGCTCGACTAAGAGAAATTGAAGAAGCCCGCAAAGCCGAAGAAGAAGCCCGACGAAGAGCTATAGAAGAAGCTCGACAAGCAGAAGAAGCACAACGTAGAGTACAAGAACAAGCTCAACGAAAAGTCATTGAAGAAGTCCGCAGTGTCAAAAAACAAGTTCTAAAAGCGCAAACGGAAGCTCAAGGAAAAGCTATCGAAGAAGCGTTACAAGCAGAAGACAAAGCTCGTTTTGTTGAGTCTGGTGGAGATATATATATGTTTGAACTATTTCTGAAAATAAAAAAAGTAATAATAGAGCAGCTAGAAGTAGAACCAGATCGTGTAACTTTAGATAGAGTCATTTCTAATTCTTCAATAAGTACAACAGATGCTTATTTAGATATTATTGAATTTGTAATGGTATTGGAAGAGGAATTAGATATTGAAATACCAGATGAAATTATGGAGCATCATACAACAGCACTTTGTGGTAGTTACACAATTAACATTCGAGAACTTTTATATAGTATTTATGCACAATCTTTACTACAAAAATAATTGATCGCGCTAGATAAATAATCCAATAACTCGCTACTCGCTACTCACTACTCGCTACTTAAATAAAGTGAGTGCAAAATATATTTTTGTCACAATCTACAATAGACTTCCTTTAAACACTTGCTAAAATAGCCATGAGCTTTGTTTTATAGTAAAAATTGAAATGGCAAGAACGTCAGCTTTACTGCGAGATGGGGAAATTCTCAACGATCGCTATCGCATTATCCAACAGATAGGTAGGGGTGGGTTTGGCAGAACTTATTTAGCTGAAGATACCCAGCGTTATCGCGAACGATGTGTTCTTAAAGAATTTGCCCCACAAGTAGAAAGCGATCGCGCTTTGCGTAAAGCAGAAGAATTATTTGAGCGAGAAGCAGGTATTCTCTACAAGTTAAAACACGAGCAAATTCCTCGTTTTGAAGCCTTATTAAAAACTCGCATCGGTGGCAAAGATTGTCTTTTTTTAGTCCAAGAATATATTGCTGGTGATAGCTATTGGGATTTACTCCAACGAGGGGGAAAGTTTAGTGAATTAGAAGTGACTAAGCTGCTCGTCGAACTTTTACCAGTCTTAGATTATATCCATCAGGAAAATTTAATTCATCGGGATATCTCCCCAGATAATTTAATTAAACGTCATAGCGATGGTAAACCAGTACTAATAGATTTTGGTTGTGTCAAACTTGCTGCCAATGCCGTTTCTCAATCCACAGGACATTATCTTACCCTAATTGGCAAAAAAGGTTACGCTCCAGAAGAACAGATGGGTAAAGGAAAAGCTATTCCTAGTAGCGATCTTTATTCTTTAGCAGCAACAATCGTTGTTTTGTTGACAGGGAAACAACCCGATGAACTCTACAATAGCCAAAAAGGGCGTTGGCATTGGCGATCCCATGCTAAAGTAAGTTCCGAGCTAGGGAAAATCTTGGATAAAATGCTATCTTATCATCCCCGCGATCGCTATGATTCTGCTGAAAAAGTTAGCCAAGTAATCATCAACAAATCTCCTTCTTTAGTTATTAGTATGATTTCTCGGATAAGAACTTTAGTGGTTGCCCCGAGAAATTTTTCGACAAACTCTTCTTCTCTCAAAACTTCTAGTTCTTCGACTTCTCAGACTAATAAATCTCAGAGTAATAAAAATGTCACAAAACCTAACCCCTCAAACATTTCTCGCCAGGTTACTCAGTTTGTCTCCGATAGAATTGAGCGAATAGGAATAAGACGATTTAGTCTGATTTTACTAGGAGTTATTTTTGTTCCTGGTATTCTTTCTTTTACTTTCCTCCAAAATTGGTTGAAGCTTTCTAATTCAATGGCTTTTAAACCGAGTAATAGTAAAGTTTTACCCCAGGCAGAACAAGACAGACAACAAGAAATTTACCGCCGAATTCAAGCTTTGAACTTAAATGCCAGCAGTTTCTACGATCGAGTCGATCGTCTATTTTACCAAAGCTACCCCGAATTAAAAGGTGTAAAGCTAACTGAAAAACAAGAACACCGTCGCTATCGCGAGCAATGGTATCAAATTGCCCAAGATTTGCTAGAAAAGCAAAAATAATTAGCATTGATTAACCGCTAAAAATTAACTTATAAAATTAAAAATTCAATTTATATAATCGAGGGGATAGCCAAGTAAATCACTATTGATATGGTATTGTATTACTGATTAAGGAAATCTTAGTCAAAATACAGTTAATTCTAAATTAAAAATTTTCTAAAACTCGATTTTGCTCTAAGAGTAATTCTTTAATTCCTTTTTCTGCCAAATCTAACATGTGGTTTAGTCGCTCTCGATTGAAACTTTTAGATTCAGCCGTACCCTGAACTTCGATCAACTCTAGATTACTATTCATGACTACATTTAGATCGACATCTGCTTTAACATCCTCGGCATAGTCTAAATCGAGCAAGACATCTTCCTCGATGATGCCGACAGAAACTGCTCCAATAGCAGTAGTTAAGGGCGATTTTTCTAATTCTCCTTGAGAGAGCAATTTAGCAATAGCAGAAGCTAAAGCAACATAGCCCCCTGTAATAGCAGCAGTACGAGTACCTGCATCAGCCTGAAGAACATCGGCATCAATGCTAATAGTTCTTTCCCCAATGGAAGTAAGGTCGATCGCTGCTCTTAAACTACGCCCGATTAGCCTTTGAATTTCTTGAGTTCTACCAGATAATTTGAGCAACTCTCGTGGTTGTCTTAAAGAAGTTGCATTTGGTAGCATACGGTACTCGGCAGTCAACCAGCCCGTACCAGTACCAACTAGGAACTTGGGTACTCTTGGCTCTATACTCACAGTGCATAAGACCTGGGTATTACCAGAGACTGTCAAAACTGAAGATAAAGGTAAGCTGGTAAAGTTTAGCTGAAAAGAGTGGGGACGAAGTTGGCTAAGTTGACGACCATTCAGGCGTTGCCACGACATAATTTACTTCCTCAATATTAAAATAATAATTTAGTTTATTGATGATTAGATTAAACTTTAATGTATTGTCAATAAACTCTTTACATTTATATTTTGCTCACAATTAAACAACCATTAGTAAAAAGAATATAGCTTGAATCAATGTCTAGCTTTCAAGCACCGTCTCAAAAATACGGAATATTTGCAGCAATCACAATTTTAATACTTGGCCCTGCCCTGACAATTTTCCAAGATGGCTTGACTGTTTTGGGGGATCGCTCTTTCTGGTTCAGTCTTTATGGTTGGTTGACTACAGGAATTGTTGTCGGTTACATAGTTTACTTAACTTTCTATTGCTTGGGTTTGATCAAATCGGACTCTGCCGATCTTAGCGATTCGGACAAAAGCCCTAGCCAACCCAAAACCCCAAGATCGGCAGGAAAATTACCAGCCTGGGAAGAAGAAGACCTGCCTACCCCACCCCCATTTAATTTACGCAATGCCTTGGGGATCGTGGGCCCTGGCACAATTTTATTGGGGACATCGATCGGTAGTGGAGAATGGCTGTTAGGCCCTGCTGTTACTTCAGAATATGGGGGTTTTCTGTTGTGGCTCGTACCCGTTTCTATCGTTTTACAAGTCATAATTAATACAGAGTTTATCCGCTATACCATGTACACTGGCGAACCAGTTTACACGGGTTTTATGCGTACTAATCCCGGGCCTCGTTTTTGGGGGATATTTTATATTATTGCTGCTTTTCTTCAGCTTAGTTGGCCTGGTTGGGCATCGGCAGCAGCAACTGCTTTAACTGCTTTATACATTGGTGATTTCCCTACAAGCGAACATATAGGCTTAATTAAGACCTTTGGTTTTATTTGGTTTCTTTCTACCACAGTAATCGTTATTTTTGGGGAAAAAATCGAACAGACCATAGAATTAATTCAGTGGTTTTTTATCGCTGCAATTTTGCTTTTTTTGCTTTTCGTAACTGGCGTTTTTACCTCCCCCGATACTTGGAATGCAGCAGCTAAGGGTCTAACCTATTTTGGAGTGCTTCCTCCAGGACTAGACTGGGTAATTATTAGTGCTTTTATTGCTGATGCTGGTGCAGGAGGTGTAATTAATGCTACCATTGGTAACTGGTTTCGGGATAAAGGTTTGGCTATGGGTCAAGCAGTTGGTTATATTCCTGCAATTATTGGTGGCAGAAAAGTACCTTTAACCAAAACAGGCAAGATTTTTCCTTTGACTCCAAAAAATAAAAGAAGTTGGCGCAATTGGTGGAAGTTTGTCAGCGTCGATCAGTATGGAATTTGGGCGATAGGTTGTTTTCTGGGTATGCTTTTACCCGCTTTAATTACCCTGGAATTTGTCCCCTATGGTACTAGATTTGACAACGAGTTTGGTATTGCCGTTTATCAAGCTCAATATATGTCTTTGGCAACAGGAAATCACATATTTTGGTTGATTATTCTGCTAATTGGCTTTTGGATACTCTATAGCACTCAACTAGGTGTAACTGATGCTTTTGTCCGCATGGTGACGGATATTATTTGGTCTGGGAGTAGTCGTATTCGCAGATGGCGTGGTGGCGATATTCGCTTTGTTTACTATGGAGTGTTGTTTTTGTTTACTCTATGGGGTCTATTTATTTTACTGCTGGATGTTAAACCGTTACTGTTAATTTTGATTGGGGCAAATATAGCAGGAATAAATTTTGCCTTTTTAGGGTTGCATATTTTATACATCAACCGCAAATTTTTACCTAGAGAATTGAGACCCCCTTTATGGAGAGAAATTGTAGTTTTGCTGGGAGTTTTCTTTTATGGATTTTTCTTTGTCAAAGCTCTACCAGGACTAATTAATCAGTTATTCTCAATCGTCTAAATTCAACAAATAATGATATTTCTTTTGTTCAAAAATGATGAATAATTACCATCGACAACTGCCACAGAACATTCAGAAAAAGAAATGTCCTCAATGTGGTTTTGAAAATAGCCCGATCGAGACTACCTGTCAAAACTGTGACTATCGCCTTACGCCTCTCTATTTGCCTCCACAAAAATCATTATCTATTCCCTGGTCAATAGTTCCTTTGTTCTTTTTACTTATTTTGAGTGGAGGACTTATTTTTGTCTGGCGTAATAATGCGATCGCTCTCAAACAAGCTAGCATTGAAAAATTTATAGTTTCTAATTCTCCAACTCCTACATCTGGCAATAACCAAACCAATGATAATTTCCAACTGCAATTTTATGACTCTATGGAGCAAGTAAAAAATGTACCTCAGGGAGTTTTTTTCTATGGTGGGGCGATCGCTTCGGCTGGTTTACGTTCTCGGAGTATTACTAATGAGATTTCTCAGGCTCAACCCCAATTTCATTTGTCTTATATCGATCCCTTAAATACTCCTCCCGATTCGGCAGTGGGCATTAAAATGGTTATTGATGGGCAATTGAGCTTTTCTCAGTCTTTTCGTCCCCTGCAACAGTCTGAGTATGAATTGGCTAATTCTCGTGGTTTTCAGTTACGACAAGTTCCCGTGGCTATTAGTGGTATTGCTTTCTATACGAGTTTAGACGTTAGATTACCAGGTATATCTCTAGACCAGGTCAAGAAAATCTATACAGGAGAGTTCACTAATTGGCAACAACTAGGTGGCCCTGACCTGCCAATTATTCCTATTCTTCAGAGTCCTGATGCTCATGCTACTAAGAGTTTTTTGTTACAAGGAACGCCACAAGCAGCAAAACGCTTTGGTAGTCAGGTAAAAACAGTGAGAGATACTACTGCTGCCGTGCGAACGGTAGCTTCTACTCCAGGAGCAATAAGCTATGGCGCGCAACCTTTAGTTGTAGGTCAACGCACCATAAGACTTCTGGGACTATCTAAAGGAAATTCTAAAAATTACGTACCACCAATGACAACTTTTGGTGCAGTCAACAAACAAGCATTGCTCGATGGCAGCTATCCTTTAATCAGACGCATTTTTATTGTTTATCGTGAAGATGGACATTTAGATGAATTGGCAGGTAGAGCATATGTCGATCTACTTTTATCTACAGAAGGTCAAAGTTTAATTGAAAAAGTAGGTTATTTACCAATCCGCATCATTGGCAATATTAGCTTTTAAGATTGGTGTTGATTATTTGTACAAAGGTTGAATCCATTGCCATTCTCGATCTAGTCCTTCTGCTAGAGAAATTTGAGGTTGATAGCCTAAAATTTTCTGCGCTTTAGAAATATCTGCACTAGTATGACGAGCATCGCCTCTAGCTCGATCGACATAGTTTTTTTGGAAAGGTTTGCCCATAATTTCTTCCATAGTTTCTAGGACATCGGCAAGGACAACACGACAACCACCACCAATATTAAATACTTCACCGATTGCTTCTGGTACTTCCCCCGCTAAAAGATTCGCAGCAATGATATCGCTTACAAAAGTAAAGTCTCTTGTTTGTTGCCCGTCACCATAAATAGATATGGTTTCATTGGCGATCGCTGCTTTAAAAAATTTATGAAATGCCATGTCTGGACGCTGACGGGGGCCGTAAACGGTAAAGTAACGCAGAGCAGTTACAGGCACGCCAAAATTTTGCTGATATAGCCAACATAACCGCTCGGCTGCTAATTTAGTAATGCCATAGGGAGAAACAGGTTGGGGACATACTGTCTCTGGGGTTGGCATCGTTTCTGCATTGCCGTAAACCGAAGAAGTTGAAGCAAAAACAAATCTTTTAAGAGATTTAGTTTCTTTTGCTGCTTCTAGCATAATTTGGGTAGCATTAATATTTCTTTCGGTATAATTACGAAACCCATCACCCCAACTAGCTCTTACTCCAGCTTGGGCTGCTTGATGATAAACTACTTCCACACCTTGTAATAATTCATGCCAATTTAAAGTTTGAATATCTGCTTCAATTAGCTTAAAAGCAGAATATCCCAATAACGGCTCTGCATTATTGCGCTTAAAACTAGGATCGTAATAATCGTTAAATTGATCGATGCCTATCACGCTATGTCCTTGTTGGAGTAAGGATTCTGCTAAATGAGAACCAATAAAACCGCCAATACCCGTAACAATTTGAGTAGTCATTTTAGAAAAGAAGTAGTTTTTTAGTAAATGTATATTTTAAGATAAGGAAATAATATCTATTTTTGGTCGAGATTTTTGTGAATTTGCCGACTTTTTAATTGATAAAAAAGATTAAGCTATTAAAATTATCTACAAATCTAGTTAATAGTCTGCTATTATGGTAGACCGATAGCCTTGGAGAGGTGGCTGAGTGGTTGAAAGCGGCTCCCTGCTAAGGAGTTATGGGGTGTAAGCCCCATCGGGGGTTCGAATCCCCCCCTCTCCGTAGAAAATTAAGACCAAAGGGAAGCAGTAATTCAAGCCCAAATAAAGTTTTTTATCTTCAGGAAATCTGTTTGAGAAGATGAAAACTGAAGAAGTTGACCAAAAGCTGTAAGCTGTAAGCTACAAGCTATAAGCTTCAATTCATTGTAACAGCCAATAACGCGCGAAGCTTGCTTCGCGCTTATTGGGTCAGATAGCCCCGACGGACGACACAAGCTCCGCCGTTCGACGACGGAGTCGCGTCCTCACCTTGAGGTCGCGAGCATTCTTGGAGGAGTTTGAGAAGGAAGCTCAAACGTGCCAAGCTCTGGAGCTTCGAGGCTTAGAGCTTAGAGCTAGGTGACTTGAGGTAATTTTTCAGAAAAATAGTAGGTAATAAAAAATCGCGATCGCGATTTGTAAGATAATTTTCAGTAACTAGATAGCTTATTGAAAGGTGAAAATTCCCACTTTGAGTTATCTAAATTAGAACGGAGAGGGAGGGATTCGAACCCTCGAACGAGTTACCCCGTTACAGCATTTCCAGTGCTGCGCCTTCGACCACTCGGCCACCTCTCCAGGTTGCACCGCGATTTCCCATTATACACGTAAAATAACTTTTTTCGACTAGGTAAGGATTCTTTTTTGTTGATAGACTACAAATTGATGAGCCAATCACTAATTTAGAGATCGAACTCAACTTATGACCAAATCTTATAAAATTAAAGTCCACGATCGCCAGCAAGATAAAGTACATATAATCGAAGTTCCTGAAGACCGCTATATTTTACAAACAGCAGAAAAACAAGGGGTAAAATTACCTTTTTCCTGTCGTAACGGTGCTTGTACTAGCTGTGCTGTCAGAATTCTGTCGGGAGAAGTTTATCAACCAGAAGCGATGGGCATATCGCCCCAACTAAAAGAGCAAGGTTACGCCTTGCTTTGTGTTAGCTATCCTCGTTCGGATCTAGAAGTAGAAACTCAAGATGAAGACGAGGTATATGAGTTACAATTCGGTCGTTACTTTGGCAAAGGTAAGGTAAGGTTTGGCTTACCCCTAGATGAAGATTAAAAAAGCTTAACAATCGACAGGAATTTTAGTAGACTCAAAAGCAGTTGCGCTCTCGATATTCTTCTGGAAAAAATTATTTAAATATAATGACAGCAAATTCTCCCGAACAACTACAAATATTATTAGATGTAGCTACTGAGGCTGCCCTAGCTGCTGGAGTTATATTACAAGATAACTACCGTAAATTAGAGCGAGTTGAAGAAAAAGGTCGTCCTGGAGACTTAGTTACCGAAGCAGATAAACAAGCAGAAGCAGAGATTTTGAAAGTACTCAAGCTTCATGTACCCCAGCATCAGATCTTAGCTGAAGAAGCAGGTATATTAGGAGAAGTTGATAGTGAATATTTATGGGCGATCGATCCTTTAGATGGCACGACTAATTATGCCCATGGCTATCCTATGTCCGCAGTTTCCATCGGCTTGAGTATCCAGGGAGTACCCCAACTAGGAGTAGTTTACAATCCTTTTCGAGATGAATTATTTCGCGCTGCTAAAGGTTTGGGTGCTACTTGTAACCGTCGCCCTATTCAAGTTTCTCAGACCAAAGAACTAAATAAAAGTTTACTAGTAACTGGTTTTGCCTACGACAGAAGAGAAACCACCGATAATAACTATGCAGAGTTTTGTTATCTTACCCATCTTACCCAAGGTGTAAGGCGGAGTGGTTCTGCTTCTCTTGATTTAACCGATGTGGCTTGTGGCAGACTCGATGGTTATTGGGAAAGGGGACTAAAACCCTGGGATATAGTAGCGGGAATTGTTTTACTCGAAGAAGCTGGTGGCAAAGTAACTGCTTACGATGGTAGCCCGATCGAGATTAATTCTGGTCGGATTTTGGCAACGAATGGACAAATTCATTCTTCTTTGAGTAAAGCTTTAGGAGACACTCCTGCTTTAAAGGAATGGAAAACTTAAGTTAACGGCTTGGCTCTAATAGAAGAAGGAAGAAGGCGATTTACGAAAAACTTCTTTCTTTTCCCCGAGAGAAATATTGGACAAAGTAGGACAGTCTTCCTCAGCTATAGGTTTGGAGTCAAGAGTTTTTTCGTCAGGGGGGACAAATTGCCCCGATTTTCAATACACAAATACTAACAAACAA
>JBFRWK010000244.1:0-5200 GCA_051439545.1 Xenococcaceae cyanobacterium
AGGATTTTGTCCTCACAAGGACGAAAAAATAAGACTCCCAAATCCTTAAGCTAGGGAAGACTGTCCATCTTTGTCCAGGTTTTCTCTCGGGGCTGCTTCATGAGAATCAGTCGGCTTGAGCGATCGCTCTTTTTCAACAAGCAAACTCCTGAACAAAACAGACTGTTGGATAGGTACAGAAATAGATGAAAACATTTTTTTGAGATTAAGCAAAATAAAACAAAGAGAAAGAGGAGAAGGGGATGAAACTAGAGCCAAGACTTAAAGCCTTAGCCAAAGATTATTTCGAGCAAACAGAATATGGCTTGAAGGTGGTTGAAACTAAAAACAGCTACAAAATTACTTCTGAAGAGCGACAGAAAATGATTGAGTATTATCAGAATAAATGCCGAAAAATTAGCTGGCTTTTTCAATTTATTTTTGTGAGCGAAGGTATAATCTTTGTTCTGATTATCAATCTGATAATCAATTGGGCAAATAAATTTTTTGCTCTGCTAAAAATTGAAATTAGTTGGATATTTCCTTTGATTATTGCCCTTTTACCTATTTGGCTGATTTCCAGGTTGGTCACTGAAACAATTGTATTGCCTTTATTCAAGAAAAAATCTAAGTTCAATCGTTTAATTGAAACCTTAAAAAATGTTAAAAAATAGACTTCTTTCAGAAGTGGGTAGTAGGTAGCAGGTAGCTTCTTAGCAGGTATTAGCTAAAAACCCTTCCGCTTGATAGTAAGTTTTGATTCTCACCGAAAAATCTTACCCGCTACCCGCTATCCGTTACCCGCTACCTCAACAAGACCAAGATTTATGAGACTTATGCAAGAGGTCTAATCTGACTCATCTCGACTTTGAGGAATTTAACTTTAGCTTTGAGTTCGAGATTGGGGCGACTGTAGCTGAAACAGTTTCAGAAGTACTTGTGTTGAACAAGTACTCCACTTGATGGTGTTGCTGCCAAGTTAAACGAAATCGGACTATCCAAGGGCAGAAATCCCGAATCAACTGAAAGTCTTTTAGGCGGAGGGAGAGTCGAGCATTATTCTCTCGACCAGGGAAAGATAATTCCCCTTCCCCAAGCTTTTGTCGATCTGCTTACTGAACTATCTTGCTCCAACTCCGAATGGGAAGCCATCATCAATTTTTACCAGGTTTTGTCTCCTGATGCCGTCTTGAGACTTATCGAAGAAATTCCTGTAATGCGGGACATCCCTCAATTTAAGACCTTTACCCACCCCAAACCAAAAGTTATCTCTCCATCAACTGTCTCCACTACACAACCTCAAAGGCTTACGCCCAATCATTAGTGACAAATATACTACTCAATCAAAATTAATAATCGATTAACTAGTTTGATAGTACTTTAGTACTGAAATATTGCTCTAGCAATTCTCATCATCATCAAGCTTACTCCCAATTATCTTGAAAGCTATTAGCTCTTAGCTGTTAGCTATGAAGAGCTAGTTACTTATAATTAACCACCAACATACTACGAAGGAGAATCATGGCTAATCTACCTTTACACAATCAATTTGACATTATCAAGCTCAAACTTCACCTGCATAAGCATCCTGAACAAGCGAAATCCATAGCAATCACCCAGTAGACAAAGGCGGAATCAAAGTCAAAAACTGAGGGTCAATGACAATGGCGAGCTTTTGTAATTCCTTAAGATAGGAAATTCTGGACTCTTGCTTTTTGACAGCATCCGAATCATTTCGAGCCAAAGCTTCAGACAACCTAAACTGGCAAAGCTTCAGTTCAGTCACTAAAAACTTGACATCGTTACATTCAAGTCGATCGTGATGACGAATCAATTTTGACTCAACCCAAGTCCAAATTAAATCCTTTGGGTCGATAATAGTTAAGTCTTCTGGGTCTTCTGGTGTGGCTTGGTTATCTCCTGACCACTTGACCCAAACTTTGGGATATCCTGCCTTCAGTTCGACTATTTCCACAATTTCCCCAGGTCTGGATGAACCGTTAGTAATCCAATCGCCCACGGACAAAGCATTTTCTCTGAGGTGATGACGATTTTGGAGATCAGCTAGGTTATTGATGGCAGGTGATGTTATTGCCGTATTTTGCTTATTCATGATAAATTAGAGCAAATTACAATGTTGATGTTTTTGACTTTTACCCCGACATAAATGAGAGAATGTTGGGGTATTTTAATATGTTCTTTTGAACAGTTACTAATTACTAGAAGAAAAAAATATATCGTCAAGAGCGTCGATTCTCTTTTTTCAAACTTGAAGTTATCTCGCTACACTCGTAGTTTTTAGTAGTTAGTTTTTAGCTCGGAACGAACTGGCGTTTAACGCCAGTTCGCAAGCCGAGCGCATTCCGCGTAGTTAGTTTTATTTATCGGTAAGAAAGTTAAAATACTTTAGCTCGATCGCGATTATTAATTATCAGCAATATGGCTGAAAAATTCTTGGTAATAAATATGGTAATTGGGAAAAAACTTTAGATGCTTATAATCTTCTGGCTGAACTATTATATTCTTTTGACTCTACTTTTCCTAATTTTTAGATTGCCAATATTCTGGTAAAATATAATTAAATACTGCTTGAAATATTGATAGTTGATGCAAATATTTTCAGTCGAGTTTTTAAAAGTCATACTGGCTACTTAAAAAGGAAGATTTCCATCTTGTTCTTGCTCCGTCTTTACGCTGAGGAAACCTCAGCGCAGGCGGTGCGCTTTTTCAAGCAGCAACAAATCTATATGATTAAAGGGATTAATTTCTCAAGAATTAGGCTCTTACCAAGCTATCTATTAAACAAAATTCTTCGCTCACAACCAATCATCTTTAAGCTCTTCTGCGGGGGCATATACCGCTATAATACCTCTCTGGCTGAATACCAGGCAGTTGAGATAGCCACTTCCCAATGGCAGCTTCTAATTCTGGTTGAGATGAGAGGGAACAGTTTTGGCGCATTTGCTTAAACTTGCCGATAATTTGGGCATCTAGTTCCCCAATTTGCCGACGAGTTTCTTCAAGAGAGGGTGCATTTACTGGTGCTTTTTGTGGTTGCTGTTGCCACTGAAGCCAATAATCAGCTTGAATGTGCTTAGAGATATCCATTAAAACTTGAGCATAAAGCGTTACTTCCATGACTGGAAGCTCATGGTCTTGTGCAGAAGAGACAGTTTTTCTCAGTACTTTTAGCTCTCTTGTAGCATCAAACAGAGCCTGGTTATTCAAGTACTTATCAGCAGCGACATCCTTCATCAGCCGTTCTCGCTGATAAATGAGACAAGATAGCTGTTCGGCAGCAGATAGTTCAGTCAAGTTGCAGGGTAAGAGATTTTCTAAAGTAGTTGCTTGTAATGGCGCAACCAAAGGACTGACTGAAGTAGTTTGTCTAGAAAATAATCCTGTAGAGCCACAAAGAACGATTAGGAGCAATAATGTAGGGAGCCATCTAAATTTAATCTCAGTCAGTCCTTTCACTCTTTTCCTCCAGTTGCTTTAAACAGAAGTGATGAATTGTAACTTAAAAAATCTAGGGATTAAGTCCCCAGAATCAGATTTTCTGAGCAGAACCAGGGTGGGTTGTGTAGCTAGAAATATTTAGTTAGGTTTAGGGCAATTTCTGTAATGCTTGCTGTATAAATTGATAAGCTTGAAGATTATTTTGTTGCTGAAATAAACTAGATGCTTGTTGCCAATTTTGTCGAGCTTGTTGAAGATTGCCTAGATGAGCATAGAGAGCACCAAGATTGAAGTGAGCTTCCGCAAACAGAGGATTAAGGTTGATGGCTTGCTCGAAATCAGCCATCGCTTTTTCATAGTGATTGAATCGAGTGTAAATATTGCCACGATTGTTGTAAGCCCAAGCATTTTGAGGCTCGATGGCGATGGCGGTAGTATAATCAGAGAGTGCCAAATGGTATTGAGTTAATTCAGTGTACAAAACGGCACGGTTAAAATAAGCATTAGAATAGTTCGGCTCAATCTCAATCGCTTGGTTATAATCAGCTAGAGCCTTTTGCTCCTGTTGGAGATGACTGTAGGCGTTAGCACGATTGTTGAAAGCCTGGGAATAGTTAGGGTCAATCTGGATAGCTTGATTGAAGTAAGAGATAGCTTTTTGGTATTGTGATAACTGACCGTAGGCATTACCAAGGTTGTTGTAAGCTTCAGCAGATTGGGGAGCTATTTTGAGGGCTTGGTGGTAATCAGCGATCGCCTGGTGATATTGTCCTGATTGAAAGTAGAAAACACCACGCTCAAGGTAATCCTCCGCAGTCCGCGGATTACTGTCCAGATTTTGAGCGGGAGGAGTCAAGAAACTTTTCGAGGGAGTCAAATCTGTAGCCTGAAGAGGAAGAGGGAATCCGTGGAAGAGGGAACAGAATGTAGCAATTGTAAGTAAAGAAGATTTCATCTCTAGTTCCTAATGTCAAACCAAAATTATTAACTCTAATCCTACAGCTATAGCTTTAAGCACAAAAAGATTACAAAAATAATACAAATTCAATCTGGATAACCAGTAACCAGTTTAATTCTGTCTCTGCCAACATTAAGAGCGATATAGGCGTGAGGATAAAGCTCTTGAGGGTTATAGAATAAACCATCCCAGCACAAGATTTGATAGGCGTAGAGATGATTGCTGGTTGAGTAAACCAGAAGTAGGGCAGCATCATTGGCAATTAGATGAATAATTTTCATTCAATTCATCCCTTGATAATTAAGCTATTGAATCAGAAACCCTGGCTCATACCAGGGTTTGTTTGTGCAGAGAATTTAATGGTAGTCATGGATTAACCTCATTTACTTATAGGCTTGAACTTGTTGAAAAAAGAAATGAGGAAATCTTATGCAGATTTAAGATTGTTTTCTTCGTCTAGAGCTTTAGCGATCGCCTGACGCACAAATTCTTGCCAGTTTTTTTTCTTTTTAAGTTCCGCATTTAAAGAAGGAGAAATGCGGACATTCATTTGTACTGACAAAGTTTCTTCTCCTTTTGGTTTAAAGGCAAAAGGCATTAAATGTTTAGTTTCTGGATTTTGATTAGCCATAAATTGAATGTTTTGCTCAACTCTATTTATAGCATAGCTGTGTTAACTAGTGGTTTGTCAATTAATTAATGATGGGTAAAGTCGTTTGAGTTTGATTCGTGCATCTTCAGTAGTAAATCGCCAATTAATCCAGGTTTCTTTTCTATTACGCTCTTCACACCAAGAAGTAACTT
>JBFRWK010000245.1:0-14446 GCA_051439545.1 Xenococcaceae cyanobacterium
TAGACGAGCGCGGGAAGGGGAGCTTTTTAAAAGTTTTAACCTTGTGTTCAAAGACGATTCGTTTAGTTCTAAAGCTCCCCATCTCCCCCTGCCGAGGTTTCCGAAGCTTCGGAACGCGCGAGGTAGCAAGTAAATAATTTTGATGTTAATTTTAGATCGAGTCCGTTTAATTAGTGGAAATAATCTCCCCTCGGTGGGCTTTCTCTTGTGGAGACCCTTCGGGTAGAGCTTCGCAAGCATAAGTGAAAATTCCGCGGGTTCCGACCGCTGACGGCGACGCGGGCTTCCACCGCTCCCCATCTCCGCGTCAATCTTATTTATAACTATTCAAGCGGACTTCATATTATTCGTGCAAGAGGTCTAATAGGTAATTCTGCCCGACATTTTCGTTAAATTAGCAATACCTTATTTGTTATACAGTCAAAGCTCGATCTAGTTTGACGGAACTAACAGACAAATTGATAAGCTGACTCTTGACAGGAGTGTTTTTTTCTGTAGCAATCGATAAATCTGGCATTTCTTGCCAACAATTCCGACAAAACCAGAATTCTCTGTGATGAGCGATGTGACGTACCATTTTGTTAGAGCAACACGGACAAACAGTACAAATGTTCATAATAACTTTGATCCCCTTTAATTAAAACAACTATCAACCAGCCAACTAAATTTTTTGATTCTCTTATTTAATTTGGTTTGAGTTTATCTTCCTTTAGTCTGAAATTAATCATAGTTAGCAAAGTTGAAGAACCTGTGAAGACTTAAAATTTTTCGCTAGTTATTTGATGTTCGATTGAATACCTAAAAGCCGAGCGTGAGGGCGAGCTTTAAGATATTTCCTCAAAATTTTGACAGGGATCGTCTGTGGAGTATATCTCAAGAATTTATAAACTCTCTTGTCCGACCCCAAAAATTTTATACTACGAGTTATATTGTTTTCGATTTCATAAATTAAACTACCAACGCCAAATTAATTAACTCTGTTAATATATTTTCAAAAACTAATACGCTATGCAGTTTTCTGTTCGAGCCTGGAAAAGTATTGACAGTATCTACAACGCTATTTTAACTATGCCCTTTGTTCGGGAACTTGAATCAGGTTTGTTAAATCGAGAAATTTTTCAACATTATATGGTTCAAGATGCCATTTATCTGGGTGAATTTGCCCGTGTATTAGCAATTATTTCTGCTAAAGCACCGCAACCAGACATCCAACTACAATTTGCTAATAATGTCAGTGAGGCTATTGTGGTAGAACGCAGCCTACACGAAAACTTTTTTAAAGAATTTGGGATTACACCTGAGACGGCACTAGCAACAGAACCTTCTCCTACTTGTTTAAATTACACCAATTTTTTGTTGGCGACAGCTTATCGAGATAGTTTTGCTGTAACTGTAGCTGCTATTTTACCTTGTTTTTGGATTTATGCTGAGGTGGGAAAACATATATATCAAAAAGCTAGTGCAAAAGCTAACCCCTATCAAAAATGGATCGATACTTATATCGATGCCGATTTTGAAGCATCAGTTAATTATGCGACCGAAGTAACAGATAAAGAGGCCCAACAAGCTTCTTTAAAAGAACTAAAATTAATGGAACAAGCTTTCTATCGTGCTTCTCAGTTTGAATGGATGTTCTGGGATAGTTGTTATCGATTAGAAAAATGGCAGGTAGGTTAATTGTTTACCTGCTAAACATAATAATGTTTAATTATGTAGCTCTACTTATTAAAACTTTTATGACTCAGATTGATATTTCCAGTCTTATTAAACAGATGCAACAGTCGGATTTTTACCCTCACGAGACTGTCGCTCCTATCGAACTCGTACAAACTCATATTTCTCTGGTATTTTTAACAGGAGATTATGCCTACAAGCTAAAAAAGGCAGTTAATTTTGGCTTTCTCGATTTTTCGACTCTAGAGAAAAGACAACATTTTTTACAAGAAGAAATTCGCCTGAATGAGGAGATCGCGCCAGAATTATACTTGGAAGTATTGCCCATAACTCTTTCTGGAGATAAGTATACTTTAGGCGGAGAAGGGGAAGCAGTAGAATATGTTCTCAAGATGCGTCAATTCCCTCAAGAAAATTTGTTTATTAATTTGTTTACCGCAGGGAAGCTTGAGATAGAGCAAATGGAAGAATTAGGAATAATTACTGCTCAATTTCACGAAAGAGCGGAAACCAATGATTATATTCGCAGTTTCGGTACTGTAGCCAAAATTAGAGAAGCTTTTGACGAGAATTATCAGCAGACAGAAAAATATATCCCAAAGGTGCAAACTCAACAACAGTTTGACGAGACTAAAGCCTATACCGATAAGTTTTTTGCGCAAAAAGAAGCATTATTTCAAGCCAGAATAAACGCTCACAAAATTAAAGAATGTCATGGCGATCTCCATCTCAAAAATATTTGCTTATGGCGTAATAAAATTCAATTATTCGATCGCATTGAGTTTAATGAGCCTTTTCGCTTTGTCGATGTAATGTATGACGTAGCTTTTGCGGTAATGGATTTAGAGGCGCGCAACAGACAAGATTATGGGAATGCTTTTCTCAATACTTACCTAGAACAAACAGGAGATTGGTTGGGTTTACAATTATTGCATCTGTATCTCAGCCGTCAGGCCTATGTAAGGGCAAAAGTAACTTCTTTTTTGCTGGATGATGCTGGTGTTCCCGATACAGTTAAGCAAGAAGCAGCGGGTACCGCAGCAGATTACTACAAACAAGCTTGGGCATATACACAAAACAAAGAAGGTAAAATTATCTTGATGTCTGGTTTATCTGGAGCGGGTAAAACTACCGTAGCCAAACAAATAGCTAGGAAAATTAATGCTATTCATATTCGCTCCGATGCCGTTCGCAAACATTTAGCAGGTATTCCTCTTGAGGCAACAGGAGCAGATGCAATCTATAGTGAGTCAATGAATCACAAAACTTATGATAGAATGCTAGAATTAGGGATAATCTTGGCAAATATAGGATTTCCCGTAATTTTAGATGCTAAATACGATCGCGTTGCTTTACGTCAAAAGGCGATCGAAACTACTAAAAGCAATAATATTCCCTTAAATATAGTTAACTGTACCGCACCAATAGAGGTACTACGCGATCGACTTAACAAACGCAGTGGAGATATTTCCGATGCTACTGCCAATTTACTTAATAGTCAGCAAGCCAACGCGGAGGATTTTACCCCAGACGAAAAAGCTTATGTAACTACTATCGATACCAGTAAAACAGATTGGCAAGAAAACCTCGTGACTTTCTCTCTTATTAATTGATTGTGAAGGGCTACGGCCTGTAGCTCTTTAGCTCCTAGTTTCTTTTTTCACTGACAAAACGATCGGCATTTTTTCGCTTAGATCGCTAATTAAAAGACTTCCACCTGCCATCCCAATGCCTACTATCATAATAGTTAACCGATCGCTGCCAAAAATCACTGCTTCAGGTCGAACCAGAATGAGCGATAAAGTAGTTAAAGCCGAGAGACTACCCATTAATAAGGAAAGCTTGACACTGTTAGGAGAGAAATTATACGCGCCTAAATAATCTAACAGGTAAGCCAGAAAGGGAATCCAAGCAGCTGAGAGGTAAGTAGCGTAAAACAATAGGATTAAATCAATGATTTCTCCGCCTGTTAGAGCAACAGCTAGAGCCAACAGGGCATTAATAATCGCGATCGTCCATCGCGCGCCCGACCACTGGGGGACAATTTCTAGATCGAAAAAGGTTTTAGTCTGTACTCGCAGGACACTACTACCCAAACCGAGGGCGGGAACTGCTAAAGTAACGATCGCCATAATGCCAAAAGGATTTTTCGTGCCACCACCCACCCAAGTCAAGATGTAAGGAATGACTTCTTTGCCATCTAAATTAGCGGGTATAATGGCTGCCTGTTGGGCGACAATAATCAGAGTAGCAGGAAGCAACGCTAGGGTCATGAGGATCGCAGCAGCTAAAATACAACTCCAAATAGCAGTACGGACATCAAGAGCGCAAACTAAGTATTGCTGGCACTTCATGTCGATGGCTACTAGCAACATAGTGGATAGAGAAATACCAAACCCTTCTCCCGCGTCAATTTGCGGTAGGGAAGCCAGAAATTCTCCTGGCGATCGCGCCATAATGGGCAAGCCCTGTAATGCCCACAAACTGTAAACTAGGGCGAAAATATTCAAAAATAGTAAGCCCCGCAAAAACCAGCTAGCCTTTTCGACAGGAAGCTGGGAAAGTAGGCAAAACAAAAGGGTTAAAACCACCATACTGGGGAGTACTGGCACCCCCACTACAGCAAGAATCGCCGACCCTGCCATAATTTGGACTGCCTCGATCCCAATCAGCGACATCCAGGACATTAAGCCAACTCCAATTTTGACCGACTTGCCATAGCGATTTCCCAGTAACGTCCAGATTGGCTCTACTTGCTGCCAGTAGAATTTAGCCAGAATTAAGAGAGCGAAAAAGCCCAAACCGATAGAGATGGCATAGAGACTGCCCTCTATTCCCCGCTCCAGAGCTTGTTCGGCAGTTCCTAATAAAAAACCCAAACCATAGTGGGCGGATACGAGTAAGGTAGTTAAAGAAAAGACCCCTAGTTTTCTGGTATCAGAACCGATGTTGACACTCATAGTCGGTAATTTTTCTGGCTCAATATTTCTGCAAGAAAATTGAAAGCCACGATAGATCGACGCAAATTTCCCCGTCGAAATTAGAAACAAGTAAAAATCCTGGCATTTTTAGTAATTGTGGAGTTTTAGAGCGGTAAAGTTCTTTATTTCAAATCTTACCTAATCCTCAGTCAAATTTTTTCCGTAGGATTACGGATAAAAGACGTTAATTCATCTAAAAAGAATTTATTCTTAATTTCTCAGACAAAATAAGGATTGACGTACAAACAGGGGGTTCTTCCCGTGGTTTGGCTGATGCTGCCCAAGGATTAGCCGATCTTGGGATGGTTTCTCTTGCCTTGAAAGATGATGAAACCGATAAGTTTAAAAGTTATGCGATCGCAGTTGATGGGATTGGGATTATTTTGGAAAGTAGCAATAGCGTCCCAAATCTCAGCGATCGCCAAATAGTAGATATCTACACGGGAAGATCGATAACTGGCAAGAGTTCTGTTGTAAAACTAAAAAATATTAATGGTGTTAGGCTGGTTAATCAATCGCCAACAGCAACAAGTAGAAATTTATCGCCTGGGTAAAAAAGTAGAAAACTTAAGCGCACCTAATAGTTTATCGGGAGAAAATGTGTTACCTGGATTTGTTCTCGATCTTCAACCTATTTGGTAGTTTCTCACAGATCCTAGAGCGAGGCATGATGGAATGTAAATGGGAGTAAAGGATAACTCAATTACAACCGAACTCGAGCTTACGCGATCGAAACGACCTACAATAAAAATAGGAATAACTGTTGCTAGGTGAAAGGAGGTTACTGATGGCATCCAAAAATTCACCACTTAACTGTACGAGTATTGACTTGGAAAAAGAAGCAATTAAGCGTTTTCGTGACCTAGCCCCGTTTTTGGCTTCAGAATGTCGAGTATACCGCGAACTTAACGGTCGTTTTACCGTATTATGCTTAGATTTTATTGCTTGTTCTCAAGACCCTAACACCAACAAAGAAGAATGGCAAGAATTGGCTCGACTCTTGACACATTCATCTCATGAGCTAGGTTTAGCCAACTCTGTAGTCTTGAAGAACGGCGAACGCATATTACTTATCGCAAATATGTCGGAGCCAGGTTATAGCCAGTGCTGGATAGTTTGAAGAGCGTCAATAAAGATAATAGAAACAAGAACGAGTTTAATCTTTATTCCTCACGGTGGTAGAAAAAGAAATTTTTGATTTGAGATGAGCTTCGTACTGTTAATCAAAATACTCTGTTGAGAGAACAAAGCTAAAACTTCCCTTTGTTTTTCGAGGAAAGAAGAGACTGAACCTCACAAGTTTCTCAATTAAATTTACTAGCTTAAAGATGGTAACATCCTAGCTGTCATTTTCCTAAGAGAAAGTTTGATAGCCAAAGTAGAAAAAAAATTGAAGGTGAGATTAGACAAAGCTCATCTGTCTCAAACCAATAGTTTTTCTGAAAACTAAAATTTTGACACGGAGGAAAAACTTATGAATAGTTTTGTTAGACGAAGTTATGAACCTGATTTTTTAGAGATTTGGGAGCGGTTTTGTTGCTGGATTACCAGTACTAATAATCGCATTTATATCGGTTGGTTTGGCGTTTTGATGATTCCCACGCTTTTAGTGGCAACTATTTGCTTTATCATCGCTTTTATCGCTGCACCAGTCGTTGATGTCGAAGGCATTCGCGAACCAGTTATTGGTTCTTTGTTAGGTGGTAACAATATCATAACTGCTGCTGTTGTGCCTACTTCTGCTGCCATTGGACTGCACTTTTACCCGATCTGGGAAGCAGCTTCTTTAGAGGAATGGCTTTACAATGGTGGTTGTTACCAATTGATTGTTTTCCATTTTCTCATTGGTATTTGGTGTTATTTAGGAAGACAATGGGAACTCAGTTATCGTGAAGGTTTGCGTCCTTGGATTGCGGTAGCTTTTTCTGCCCCAGTGGCAGCAGCAACAGCTGTATTGCTGGTTTATCCCATCGGTCAAGGAAGTTTTTCTGAAGGATTGCCTTTGGGTATTGCTGGAACTTTTCACTTTATGCTGGCCTTTCAAGCCCACCACAATATTTTAATGAATCCTCTTCATATGTTAGGAGTGGCAGGAGTATTTGGTGGTGCGTTATTAGCAGCTTTACATGGTTCTTTAGTTAGTTCGACTTTAATTCGTCAAACCACTGAAATTGAATCTGCCGACAAAGGTTACAAATTCGGTCAAGAGGAGGTTACATACAACTATATGGCTGGACACTATGGCTTCCTAGGTCGGTTACTTATTCCTTGGTTTGCTAGTAGCAACCATCGAGCTTTTCATTTTCTCTTAGTAGCTGTACCTACTATCGGGATCTGGTGTGCAGCAGCAGGGGTAAGCACAATGGCATTTAATCTCAATGGTTTTAATTTTAACCAATCGATTTTAGATAGCCAAGGTCATGTAATTTATAGTGATGCCGATTTGCTCAATCGAGCTAATCTAGGAATTCAAGCGATGCATTCTCCTAATGCTCATCATTTTCCTTTTACTCTCGCTAGTGGCGAATCAGTTACTGTCAGTTTAGTTAGTACTTAGCGGGTTCTAGACAGTTTTAAGTCGGGGTTCACTATTACACCAGTTGTGAAAGACATTACCTGCAAAGAGGTTCGGGAGCTTTACTCTTTAATCTATAATCTATGGTCTGTGAGTCCTAATTTTTGGTAATCTAAGCTTCCGAACTTAAATTTTAGGTTGGTGAATCGATCGAGCTTCATTGAAAGGAGGAGAGAAATTTGTGGAATTAAAATCGGTAAGAATAAATATTCCTGAAGGAGCAAATCTAATTCTCGGTCAAACCCATTTTATTAAAACCGTAGAAGACCTCTATGAGATTATGGTGGGGATTTCATCTCAGGTGAAGTTTGGTATTGCTTTCTGCGAGGCTTCAGGAGAATGTTTGATTCGTACAGTCGGTAACGATACAACTCTTCAGGAACAGGCAATTGCCAATGCTAAAGAGCTTGGTGCAGGGCATAGTTTTATCATCTTGCTTAAAGAAGCTTATCCGATTAACTTTCTCAATGCCATCAAGCAATGTCCAGAAGTTTGCCATATTTATTGTGCCACCGCTAACCCTGTAGAAGTGATTGTAGTCGAAACAGAACAAGGACGAGGTATTCTAGGAGTTGTGGATGGATATTCCCCTAAAGGAGTAGAAAGGGAAGAAGATATTCAAGCACGTAAAAACCTTCTGCGACAGATTGGTTATAAATTGTAGTCGGTTCGCGGGACTTAAAAATTGTTTAAGTCCCGCTAAAAAACTGCGATTGTTGTGGACTGAATAAATTAGTTTTGGTTGTCTCGAGCGAGCGAGCTAATTTTGTTGAAAATCTTGAATTGTTGCCAAAATGGGTAAAATGACAACCAGCAAATCATTCCCTTGATTTTAGCTGCCTTATTCTGTTGTTAATACCCTATAAATTGGTATTACCGAACCTATTGCCTAAATTCTCTCAAAAAAAGGTATCCTAGCATAAGAAAATGTGAGCAAAAAAATTGATGAAGCGGTGCTAGACCTGAAATTAATCCGAGAAAATCCCAAAGAAATTCAAGAGTTGCTCGATCGTCGTGGTGCAGGAAAATACGATCTTCAACCTCTGTTGGAATTAGACCGACAGCAAAGAGAAATAGAAACCAACCGCAGTCAATTAAGTGCGCGCAGTAATGAAATTGGTAAACTAATCGGTCAGAAAATTAGAAGTGGTAGCGATCCTAAGGGTACAGAAATTGCTGCCTTGAAAGAAGAGGGTAACGAACTTAAAGCAAAACTAGGAGAATTAGAACCCCAAGAAAAAGAATTAAAAGGGAAAATAGAAACTATATTATTAGAATTACCCAACTTACCCCACGAGTCTAGCCCTATAGGTAAAAACGAAGAGGAAAACGTAGAAATACACCGTTGGGGAGAAGAATACTTACCTAGCAACCCAAATATTTTACCTCACTGGGAAATAGGGGAAAAACTAGGAATTTTAGATTTTGGTAGAGCGGTAAAAGTAGCTCAAGCTCGTTTTGTCAACTTAGTTGGTACTGGTGCTGCCCTTGAGCGAGCCTTAATTAATTTTATGCTCGATCGACAAATTGCTGCGGGTTATGTTGAAGTGATGCCACCATTACTAATTAATACAACTTCTTTAACAGGTACGGGGCAATTACCCAAATTTGCGGAAGAAAGTTTTAAATGTCAAGATGACGATCTTTGGTTGACTCCTACAGCAGAAGTTCCTTTGGTTAATCTCTATCGTGATGAAGTTATAGATTTAAATCAATTACCTATTTATCATTGTGCCTACACTCCTTGTTTCCGTAGAGAAGCGGGTAGTTATGGTAAAGACACGAGAGGGTTAATTCGACTGCATCAGTTTAGTAAGGTAGAGTTAGTCAAGCTGGTTCATCCCGATACTTCGGAAGCAGAACATCAAGCTCTTTTAAAGAATGCAGAAGCGATCTTACAGGCTTTAAAATTACCTTATCGAGTGATTGAATTATGTACGGGAGATATCGGTTTTAGTGCTGCTAGAACCTACGATATAGAAGTATGGATTCCTTCTGCTAATACTTATAGAGAGATTTCTAGTTGTTCTAATACCTTTGATTTTCAGGCAAGGCGGGCAAGTATTAGGTTTAAAGAAGCTGGTAAGAAAGGAACTCAGTATGTCCATGCTCTCAATGGTTCGGGTTTAGCTGTGGGTAGAACTATGGCAGCTATTTTAGAAAATTACCAACAAGAAGATGGTACGGTCAAAGTCCCTGAAGTCTTGCAGCCTTATGTTAATAGAGAAATACTTTAACCATAAATTAAAAACTTATTGCTATGATTATTCAAGACAACCCAGTAAAACAGCAAGTAAAGCTTTTTGAGCGTGCATTCTATTTTCTGCTTGATCCCATACTCGCGACTGCTTTCCTTCTATAACCTCGTTGGTAATTTCTTCTCCTCGGTGAGCGGGTAAACAATGGAGAACGATCGCGCTACTGTCGGCATAGCTTAGTAATTTTTCGTTAACCTGATAGGGTTGAAAAATAGGAATTCTGGTGGAGGCTAAATCTTCTTGTCCCATACTTGCCCATACGTCAGTATAGACTACTTGTGCTTCTTTTACAGCTGCGATCGCATCCTCGGTAATTACAATCTCTGCTCCATGGTTGGCCAATTCTTTAGCTTTTTTAACAATAGAATCATTGGGTTGATAATCAGCAGGAGCAGCGATACGTACATTTATGCCCATTAAACTGCAACCTAACAACAAAGAATTAGCTACATTATTACCATCTCCTACATAAGCGACAGTTTTACCCTCTAAAGACCCAAAACATTCTTCGATAGTGAGTAAATCTGCCAAAATTTGACAGGGATGCTCTAAGTCGGTAAGAGCGTTAATCACGGGAATCCCTGCATATTCGGCAAAAAGCCGAACATCTTCTTGTTGAAAAGTCCTAATTGCCAGAATATCCAGGTAACGGTCTAATACTCTAGCTGTATCTTGAATCGGTTCTCCTCTGCCTACTTGCGTTACACTGGGGTTAAGATCGATAACTTGACCTCCTAACTGATACATGGCAACACTAAAAGACACTCGCGTGCGAGTTGAGGCTTTATAAAAGAGTAGTCCCAGTACTTTATTAGCATTACAAGTTAGCTCACCACTTTTTAACTGTCGGGCTATGTCTAGTAAACCTTTGATTTCTGCTGGACTTAAATCTGCTATGCCTAATAAATCTCTTCCTTTTAGTTGTTTCATGTCTTGCAAACTGATAGAGCGATCGCCTCTGAGGATAAGAAGTGTCTATTGTAAAGCCAAAGATACTTGGAAATCAACCTAAACTAGATATTTAGCTGATGCTCGGCAACCAAAACCAAAAACATAGTATTATATTATAATTGTCTCTTTATATTTAACTTATATAAACTCACTCACGAATGAACTCCGACTATTTGGAGAGAATACTCACTGCTCGCGTCTACGATGTGGCACAGGAGTCCCCTTTAGAATATGCCCCTAATTTATCGAGAAGATTGCACAACAAAATCTTGCTCAAACGAGAGGATATGCAGTCGGTTTTCTCTTTTAAGTTACGGGGAGCTTACAACAAAATGGCTCAATTGCCTCCCGATATCTTAGCAGAGGGGATAATTGCAGCTTCGGCGGGAAATCATGCTCAAGGAGTAGCTTTGGCTGCCCATAAGTTGGGAACACGCGCAATAATTGTCATGCCTGTAACTACCCCTCAGGTTAAAGTCGATGCGGTAATAGCTAGAGGAGGACAAGTAGTCTTACATGGAGATACTTATGATGATGCTTGTGCTTATGCGCGTCGGTTAGAAACAGAAAAAGGCTTAACATTTATTCATCCTTTTGATGACCCTGATGTCATTGCGGGTCAGGGTACAATTGGGATGGAGATTTTACGGCAATATCAACAGCCAATTCAGGCAATTTTCGTTGCTATTGGCGGTGGAGGCTTAATTGGGGGAATTTCTGCCTATATTAAGAGATTACGCCCAGAAATCAAGATTATTGGCGTCGAACCCGTAGATGCTAACGCTATGTATCGATCGCTAGAAGCAGGAGAAAGAGTAAAATTAGCTCAAGTAGGCTTATTTGCGGATGGCGTGGCTGTTAGAGAAGTAGGCAAAGAAACCTTTAGATTGTGTCAGCAATATGTAGACGAAATTATTCTCGTCGATACTGACGATACTTGTGCAGCGATTAAAGATGTATTTGAAGATACTCGCTCGATTTTAGAACCCGCAGGTGCATTAGCGATCGCTGGAGTCAAAGCTTATGTGGAAAGAGAACAACTACAAGCTCAAACTTTAGTGGCGGTTGCGTGTGGTGCTAACATGAATTTCGATCGCCTGCGGTTTGTAGCAGAAAGGGCAGAATTAGGAGAAAGAAGAGAAGCCATTTTTGCGGTAACTATTCCCGAAGAGAGAGGCAGTTTTCTTAAGTTTTGCCAATGTCTGGACAGGCATAATATCACCGAATTTAACTATCGGATCGCCGAAACGAAAGAAGCACATATTTTTGTGGGAGTGCAAATTCAAAATCGTACTGATGCTGCCAATCTTGCTGCTACTTTGGAAGCTCAAGGCTTTAAAACGATCGATCTTACTGATGATGAATTGGCAAAAATGCATTTACGTCATATGGTAGGAGGGCGAGCGCTTTTAGCTGAAAATGAGCTATTATATCGTTTTGAGTTTCCCGAACGTCCTGGGGCATTAATTCAGTTTCTGAACTGTATGAGTCCTAATTGGAATATTAGTTTATTTCATTATCGCAACAATGGTGCAGATTATGGACGCATCGCCATCGGCGTACAAGTCCCCCCTACAGAAATGTCTCAATGGTTGGATTTTGTGAATACCCTCGGCTATCCTTCTTGGGACGAAAGTCAAAATCCTGCCTATAAACTTTTTTTAGGTTAAAAAGATGATGTAATTTAAGATTATTGAGATTACTCCGACCATTGAGTCAGTAAGATTAACTGTCGCTCGATTTCTTGTTTAACTTGTTGAATTTCTTCTAAATTACCTATGGCTGTCGTGTCAAAACGAGTACGCATCATATTTAGAGTTTTAGCAAGTTTTTGAGTCAAGCTTAAAGCTTGTTCGCTCATTTTTTTCATCTGTTTTTGTTCGTAGAGTCTTAACGCATCTCCTCTCAATACATTGATGGTAATATTGTCTCCCCACTGACTCGGACAAATATCTAAATGTAGCTGTAACCGCTCTTGATGATAGTGTTTTTCGATCGCTACTTTTTTGGTTTTTTCTAATGGTTGTAGGGGGATTTTGGCTAAAGTTTTAATTTCTTTAATTAAAGTTTGGAGCGTATCTAAAGAAACGCGATCGAGAGATAATTCAATAATCCCATCTGGACTCCAGACAATTTTTCCTTGTTGCCGATCTGGTTCTAAATATAGCTTAGTGATACTCCCGTCGAGAATTTTACTAAATAATTCCTGCCATAATTCTGTTGGAGTTAATTGCTGAAGAGTTTCTTCTGTTAAACCATAATTGACAGATGGTTCAAAAAGATCGAAATCCAAGAAGGGATCTAGTCCTATATTTTCTTCTGGTTCGGGATTTTGATGAGTTAGAGATTCCTGTTGAGCTTTAACTTTTGCTGTTTGAGGTGAAATTGGCTCGGCAACGGGTTGAGAAGAAATACTAGATTCAGATAGTTCTTCAGCAATAGGAGCATAAACTGTAGACTTACTATCTTCAAGGGCAGATTTAGATATCTTTTGGGGTTGTTCTATTTGCTCGGCGATGATAGTAGCTTTATTATCTAAGTTCTGGGATTGTTCTTCAAAAGATATATCCCCAACCACAGTCATGGCAGAATCACGGAGGTTTTGAGCAGAAGCTTGGGAAGGTTCATTGTCTTGGACTGGTGTTGAATTATGGTTAGACTGAAGATACTCGGCTAATGCTAATTGATGAGTATAGGAGTCTATTTGTTTAATTTCCAGACTATAGCCCAAAGCCTTAGTTATCGTCTTCACAAAGTCCAAAGCATCTCGATCTTGAGGATCGATCATTCCCAAGTGCAAACAACTCTGTTCGAGATTTAAAGGTATGATCTGATACTGTAAACAATATTCTAAACTTATAATAGACTTCATTAAGTTTATGACTTGTTCGTAATGAATACCTGGGTTCTGATTCATAAAAATATTCATAGTAATGGTCATAAACTTAGATTGCCCAGATCGACTCTAAAGTTTATCAAGCTGACGAACGATCGATTACCGATTAATCCTGTAAATCGTGATTAAATAAAGCTAATCTCGATATTTCTAATTATTTTACTTATGACGAATTCATCTTCCATCCCCGTCGTAGTCAATGGTGCTGCTGGTAAAATGGGTCGTGAGGTAATTAAAGCTATTGCCAAAGCAGAAGATATGCATCTGGTGGGTGCGATCGATCTTAATCCTGCGGTTTTAGGTCAAGATGTAGGAGAGGTAGCTGGGATCGATGCTTTAGAAATTCCCATCCTTAACGATCTCCAAAGCGTTCTAGTTTTGGCAACTCAAGAAAAAATTCAAGGGGTAATGGTAGATTTTACCCATCCCGACGGTGTTTATGATAACGTGCGTAGCTCGATCGCTTATGGTGTGCGCCCTGTAGTAGGGACGACGGGATTGAGTGACGAACAACTCAAAGATTTAGCTGAATTTGCCGAAAAAGCGAGTACGGGAGCTTTAATCATCCCTAATTTTTCTATTGGCATGGTTTTACTACAGCAAGCAGCGATTACTGCTTCTCAATATTTCGACCATGTAGAGATTATTGAATTACATCATAATCAAAAGGCGGATGCTCCTAGTGGGACGGCTATTAAAACAGCGCAAATGTTAGCGGAGATGGGGAAAACTTATAATCCCAGCCAAGTAAAAGAAACCGAACATCTTCCTGGTGCAAGAGGTAGCCAAACAGAAGAGAATATTCGGATTCATAGTGTGCGCTTACCTGGGCTGATCGCTCATCAAGAGGTTATTTTTGGCGCACCTGGTCAAATTTATACTCTCAGACATGATACCAGCGATCGCTCTTGTTATATGCCTGGAGTTTTATTAGCGATCCGTAAGGTTACTCAACTTACTTCTTTAGTTTATGGTTTAGAAAAAATAGTGTGACCCGTTTAGTACAAAAGTAGCTTAAGCTACGTGGTACTAGCTAGGTTGAACCACTATAGTGAGGCATATAAATCCTCAACATAATGGAAAGAACCTTGACAACTGAATACTTTGTGTA
>JBFRWK010000246.1:0-3905 GCA_051439545.1 Xenococcaceae cyanobacterium
TATCTTGATTCTTTCTCTAAAATAAACCATCATTGATGCTTCAAATGGGGAATCATTACTATAGTTTGACATCCCTATGAAATACTGTAGGTAAGGATTTTCTCTAATTTGTTCTACGGTTTCTCTATCCGAAATCCCTAGTTTTTCTTTAATAATTAATGCTCCCAATGCCATCCGAAACGGTTTGGCTGGCGCACCCCTAGAAAAATCTTTGACAAATATGGACAGCCTTCAAGAACGACAACCTAACAACTCTAACCGACAACCCAATTACAAGGCTGTCCATATTTGTACTGGTTCATTGTGTCCCATTTTTTCTGAGAATTTTTCGGCATATTCCTGCTCAAATTCCGCCCAGGGAATTAATTCCGCCATGATGACCCACCGATTATCTGATGATAACTTTCCTGAAAAGGGCAATTCAAAATTTTCTGGGGTAGGCTCAGACTGGTCAGCTTTGCGGTACATCTGTTCTAGCTCAGATAAGTGCAAGGGGGTTTCACCAATTTTAGGGCTTTTGGGCCCCCTCAACCTAACTTTTTGGTCGTGCCAGAATGTCTGTAACCTTCTTTAGCTCAATGGTTCAAAGTTTTCCAGTAAATCCTAATTATAATTATACGACCAGCGTTGTTTTCTGTTCCGTTACTATCGGATCGCCTAATAGCAGAAGTTGACCAAGTGGCTCTGACTTGTTTGTAATAAGAAAGCAATAAAGTTTCATCTCTATCTAAACAAGGATTTAAATGAGCGATGACATTGAGAAAACGAGTATTTAAAGGTTGCTGGCTTAGCAAATCTAGATTAGTTTCTAATTGTTGTAAATTCATGATTTTTCCTGATTTTAAGCTTGATAGAGCTTTTTAAAAATTATATTTAATCTAATCTTTAGGATTAAAACTTAAGCTATGAAATGCTATTAGATAGTTTTTGACAAGAATTATTGGAGTTGATTTCTGGATTATTTGAAGATAAGTTTAAAAGCGTAATCCTGGTTTGATAATATCAGTTATTTCTCAATGCAATAGAGTTGTTAATAATTGTTAACTCTTGCTTAAATAATTGCATTTATTGCTTATTTGTTGCTAAAAATACAATGATTATGCAATTAATATTCGCTATTATTTATCTGCATAATACAGGCTGGCTGTTGTTAGAAAAAAGTAAAAAGAGAATGTAGATGTTTGGACAATCACTGCCTCTCGCGGTCAAGGGATTGCACGGCAAATGAGACAAATTCTCTTAGAGAATCTAAAAGGACAGCAGGTTTATTTATTCACAGAGGAAAACTCTAATTTTTACAGAAAACTGGGCTTTACCGAACAACCGATGGGGATGGGTCAAGTAATTGGCAGATGGCTGGTTGAGGAATAAAATTTTGAGCAGAATTGAAAAATGAAGACGATATCTGTAGGAAGAACTCTGGTGGGAACAACTCCAATTTTTCTTGTTAGAGTTAATTATAGGCGATAGCTTTGAATGAGGAGCAAAATAGAGAAGATGAGCCAAAATTGTACAGGAAAGGACTTTTCTTTAGTTCAAACTTCCTGGTTGTTAGCACATCTATCAGACTCTCAATTGCGTATTTTCGATTGTACTTCTCACTTGCATCCAGCCCAGAAGAACACGGATCTCCCCTATCAAGTGGAAAGTGGTTTCACCGACTACCAAAGGGGACACATTCCTGGAGCTGGCTTTCTAGACTTGCAGGGAGAACTCTCCGACAACAGCACGAGATTACGTTTCATGCAGCCATCAGTAGAGCAGTTGATGGTCGCGATGTCTCGCCACGGAATTGGAGAGGAAACGCGAGTGGTACTCTATAGTCAAGAACGCTTGATGTGGGCTACAAGAGTTTGGTGGATGCTGCGAGCTTTGGGGTTTGACAATGCTGCTGTCCTCGATGGGGGCTTGACGAAGTGGCTCCAAGAAGGACATCCAGTTTCAACTCAGCCCTGTACCTATCCTCCTGCGACATTCGTCCCTCGGCAACGACTAGGATTGTTCGTGGACAAGAAAGCAGTGCTGGAGGCAATTGAAGAGCCGAACGTCCTCTTAATTAATGCCTTGAATCAGTCCTACTACCGAGGGGATGAACCGAGCCGTTATGGTCGTCCTGGCAGAATTCCTCATAGCGTCAACCTCTATGCTGGGTTCTTGAGCAACCCAGAAACCCAGACCTTCGTGTCGAGGGATCGAGCCAAGGAGAAATTGGATGCAATAGGTGCTCCCGATGCGGAGAGAATAATCATCTATTGCGGTGGTGGGATCTCTGCGACCGTGATTCTCTTCCTGATGCATCAACTGGGCTACGAGAATATAGCACTCTATGACGGATCTATGGGAGAGTGGGGTGCAGATAAGTCTCTGCCCATTGAAAGAAGCCAGAAAAAGTAAGACAAGACTTCATTTTCTGATTTTTTGGGATAATCTCAGTAGAGGGAAAAAGAGATTACACCAAGAGCATCCCCCTTTTACAACAAGTAAAAATACGCAGAGTACTTTGAGGATTTGCCACAGAATTAAGTAGTTACACTATTTCTTTTGAGCGGAAATTACAGATTAATTAAGTTATCAATACTTATCTTGAGCTATCGAGCAATCTTCTTGTTTCATGACTGTAATTCAAAAGATCAATCATCCCCAAGATCGAGCTTTTAACCTTGAATCTCGTGGCGATCGCCAATAGAACCACTATGCAGTACGCGACAGTGTCAATCTTCATCACAGCGATCGCTATCTTGAGGAGAAAATTAGGCATGGTTTAAAAAGAGCCAATTTCAGGTAACAAAACAGCAGAAATCTAGCCATCTGATAGATGACTACAAACGCAATACAATTACAGAGAATTGAGGTGGTTTTAAGCTACGATTGCTGGTTGTCGAAATAGATCAAAACCCAATAATTCCAGCCAATGAGCATGAGACTCCCCTGTTAGCAATTGGCTTTGTTCATCTTTTCTTCGAGCTTTTGCCTCAGAAGAAGCAATTAATCGATTTGCTTACTTGCGCTCTTTGTATAGAATAACCAGGGAACATTGGCAGACTTTAAAACCCACGGCGACAATTACCAAAAAGATGCTGGAGAAAAGGATGAAAGCACCAGTGCCATTTAGCCCTGAGAGTTTCTGGGCTGCATGAGTTCTCGCCATCTCAAGAAAAAAACAACTGGTAGGATTATTGTAATTTACTAAAATAGTTGTCTGGGATAGTAGCCTAAAGAAAGCAGTTAACCATCAGACAAAATGATTCAAGGTAGAACACCAGAGATAACGATTAAATTCAGTTCATTACCAGAGTTACCAACAGAAGGAAAGAAAGTAACCCTGGAAATCCTGTCAGAAAACAATCTGAAGATAAAAGCCGAACTCAATCGTAAAACCTTGAAGAAGCAAGTCTCTAAGATGGAGGAATACGAAAACTGGATAGGTGCGATGTCAGGGAAGATTAAAAGCATTGCGGAAGGAGGAATAGTCGAGTTGGAATCGGCGGGAATCCAGGTATTTGAAGTCAAGGCGAAAGATTCAGAGGTCAAGAGCGAGCGATCTTCTCAACCTCAAGAAGTCAGTAAAACTATCGACTCAGAACAATCGGAGAAAGAAGCTAAAATCCAAAAATTAATCGCTACTGCCACCAGCCCCAGAGAGCGAGCTTTTTATCAAGAGCTTCTCCAGAAGACCATAGCCGAAAGAGCAAGTACTACAGTGGATTCATCCAAAGCGAGCGATGAAAAGGAGCAAAATATAGCCTCGAAGAAAGACAAGACAGAATCATCTGCTGAGAAAGATCAAACCCCCAAAGCAATATTTCAAGCAGTTGGAGTAATAGAAGGAGAAGTAGAATCTCAAGACAATAAGTTAAAACTGTCGATAGGAGAATATAGCTATGACTTAAAGTTTGTACCTGGAG
>JBFRWK010000247.1:0-4105 GCA_051439545.1 Xenococcaceae cyanobacterium
TCTCTATGGTAATCACTTCTACTTTGTGTAATTGAAAGTAGAATTACCTTACCACACAAATGGAGACAGTTGTTGTTGTTTTTCTATATTAAGTAATATAATTATTTTGTTGTTATAAACCAGCCTCGAAAAATGCTCTCTCCACTTTACGTTCCAAACGAACCTTATCTTGCTCTTCTTGTTCAGTTAGAGGAGCGATAGGCAATACTGCTAATTCATGGTTGGAAGCAGAAGATCTTCTTTTACGCCATTGCTTTTTCGAGCGCGCCATTCAATTTTCTCCGACGATGCGCTAATTCTTTTTACTCTAATAACACTTACAATACCTTGAAATCAAGCAGATATAAACCCATACCACCAAGCCCAAAGCTCAAAATAGCTCTTGGAAACATTATTTCTCAAGACCTATTTTGAGACCAAACTCACCACGGAAAATGTATGTGCAAAAATTTTGCACATTTTATCGGCTACAGGCGATCGATAATCTCCAAGGAGTGGGAGAATAATTAAGAAACTTTAAAGAGTAGATAATGAGCTACCTGCTATATTCTCAAGCAGAACAGCTAAAACTACCAGAACCAGTTCCCGTTACTCTTCATCCCGCAGCAGTTTATCTTAGTTCTTTAAGTGAAGGGTCGCGTCGCTCGATGCTGTCTTCTCTTAATGCGATCGCTCGTCTGTTAACTGAAGGAGAATGCGATGCTTTTTCTTTGGATTGGTCTAAGTTACGCTACCATCATACCGCAGCAGTTAGAACCGCTCTCAAACAAAGACTCGCTCCCACTACTACGAATAAAATGTTAGTGGCTCTGCGTCGGGTATTAACTGAAGCCTATCGTTTGGATTTAATCGAGGCATCTGATTATCACAAAGCGGTAGACATTGCCAATGTTAAGGGAACGGGAAAACTCAGAGGTCGCGCTTTAACTACAGGGGAAATCGAAAGTTTGATTGAGTGTTGTTATGAAAAAGGAGGAGCGCTCGATGTTCGGGATGCTGCGGTAATTGCCATTTTGCGTTGTGGTGGTATTAGGCGACAGGAAATAGTTCGCTTGAATTTAGATGATTTAGATTTAGATAGTGGTGAATTAACTATCCTCAAAGGAAAGGGGGGCAAATTTAGGCTTGTTTATCTAACCACAGAAGCCATTAGCATGATTGAAGATTGGTTAAAAGTGAGGGGAGATTTACCAGGACCATTAATCTGTCCCGTAAATAAGGGAGGAAACGTAATCTTACGTCATTTTGCATCTGATGGAGATGGCATTTATAAGTTAGTCAAAGCTAGAGCAATAAGTGCGGGAGTCAAACATTTTTCGCCTCATGATTTTAGGCGGACTTTTTGTAGCGATTTACTAGCCGAAGGAGAGGATGTGTTTACGGTGCAGGAGTTGGCTGGTCACGCTTCTCCTGCCACTACTGCTAAATACGACCGTCGCGGAGAAGGGAGGAAACGTAGGGCAGTTAAGCGATTGAAGTTTAAATAATTCATTACTACTTATTACCCGTCGGCGAATAGACTTTAAGATAAGCAATAGTATTCGACCAAATTACGGTTTGGTTACACAGATAGTTATTAAATACTTGTTTGACTAGATTAATTTCAGTAGTTGTTAGTGTTTTTTCTAAATGCTGACTATAAGTCGGTCGAGGGTGGGTATTTTGAGTGTTAGTAAACCAACGCTCTATTAACGTAGGGGTAATTAACATTGATGTAGGCGATCGCTCTTGTTCAATCTTTACCGATAGTCCTGCTTTTTCTAAATCCCGCTGTAAATCTAAACCATCCCAATTAACCATTGAGTCGGAATTATCTTCATAAATAGCTGATTCAGCTAGTTTTAACCGAGCGAATAGTTCTGATGGCAACCAAGCAGGTTGAAGTAAATTGTAAAGTCTTTGAGTATGGCGAGGTACAGTTTCTGCCAAAACTAATACTCCATCAGCACTTAGCCAGGGAATTAAGTTCTGGATCGCTGCTACTTTATTTGTTTCTGACATTAGAGCATTACGCCCCATAATATAGTCAAAGCGAATATCTTGAGCTTCTTGTGCCAAAACCTTTGCTAGTTTAGGCAAATTAGCCTTCAACACTATCGGTCGCAGCAGTTCGGGTAATTTAGCAGCTTGCTCATTTAAAGCTTCTGCTTCGATTGGGCTGCTTACGCAAGCATAAACACCACCTTCAGGTACTTGTCTTAATGCTTCCCAAGTGAGTAAGCCACTTTTAGCATTGAGAACGAGAATCAGATGATGCCGTTGAAGTTGGGTTAGAGCAAACAAGCGATCTCTTATTTCTCCTAATCTTTGCCCTGTTTGGCTAATAGTACGTTGTAGCCAACGCTCCGTTTGTCGCTCTAATTCTGAATAGGTAAGCATTTCCATTGATTCTGCACCTATCCCTTCTATTTGTGCTGCCAATTGGGCTTCCCTACGTCGAGAAACCTGAGTTTTTATTTCAGCTTCTTTACCCAGAGCGGATGGTTGATAAAATACTCTTCCTTGTAAACTGCTAGGTAAATATTGTTGCTCGATCCAATGGTCGCGATAGGCATGGGGGTAAAGATAGTTAGCTCCATGGCCCAATCCTTTTTGATCTCGATTGGCATCTTTAAGATGATTAGGAATATCGCTTTGTTGTTCCTGTTCTACTGCTGCTAAGGCATCGAAAAAGCCCATGATGCTATTGGATTTAGGTGCTGTAGCTAAATATATAGTTGCTTGAGCTAAAGGGTAACGTCCTTCTGGCATTCCTACTCGCTCGAAAGCTTGGGCGCAAGCATTAACTACTACTACCGCATTGGGGTCGGCTAATCCTATATCTTCACTAGCAAGAATTAATAGCCGACGGAGAATAAAACGAGGGTCTTCTCCTGCATAAACCATTTTCGCTAACCAATACAGAGCAGCATCAGGATCTGAACCGCGCACGCTTTTGATAAAAGCACTGATGGTATCAAAATGAGCATCTCCTTCTTGATCGTAAAGTACGGCTCTCTGCTGAATCGATTCTTCAGCTACAGCTAAATTGATTTGAATTACGCCAGCATTATTGGTCGGAGTAGTTTCTACCGCTAGTTCAAGAGCATTTAGTAGCGACCTGGCATCACCATTAGCAACGTTAGTTAAATGGGTTAAAGCATCTGGTTCAATCTGAACTTTTAGTTGGCCATATCCTCGCTCTCTGTCTGCTAAAGTCTGTTCCACAACTGTAGCTAAATCTTCTCCCGTTAATGGTTTGAGTTGAAACAAACGAGAACGACTAACTAAAGCTTTATTGACTTCAAAATAAGGATTTTCTGTCGTTGCTCCAATTAGAATAATCGTGCCGTTTTCGACCCAAGGCAGTAAAGCATCCTGCTGAGATTTATTGAACCGATGAACTTCATCGACAAAGAGAATAGTTTTCTGCTGATAATATTTTCCTTGATCTGTAGCTGTAGAAATTGCTTCACGAATATCTTTTACTCCAGCGAGTACTGCATTAAGGGCAATAAAGTGAGCGCGAGTAGTTTGAGCAATAATACGAGCTAAAGTAGTTTTACCCGTTCCTGGTGGGCCAAAGAAAATAAGTGAAGATAACTGGTCAGCGATGATCGCACGACGGAGTAAGCGTCCCACACCCACAATATGAGCTTGCCCCACAAATTCATCCAAAGTCCGAGGACGCATCCGCTCTGCTAGTGGTGCTTCTGCTTTAACTTTTTGTTGATAGCTTTGCTCAAATAAATCCATTCTTCTCCCTTATGTGCAATCGATCGTTGTAACGATATTCTTATTCCATTCCCTCTAATAATTTGACTATTTGTTCTGGTGCGGGAAGTTGCTCTTTTAATTCTTGAGGTAGGGTTGAAACAATTCGATAGGTGGCAACCCCTATCGGTTGATTGGATTCTTTGAGGGCATACTCAACAATAGTTCTCTGCTTCGATTTACAGAGAATAATCCCTATAGGCGAATTTTCTTCGGGCAAACGGACTAAATCATCTAGTGCTGCCAGATAAAACTGCATTTTGCCCACATACTCTGGCACAAACTCCCCAATCTTTAATTCTATTGCTACTAAACACTTCAAACGACGGTGAAATAACAGTAGATCGATAAA
>JBFRWK010000248.1:0-16006 GCA_051439545.1 Xenococcaceae cyanobacterium
TAGTCAAAGGCTTTGCCCCATCTGCTTTTGCAGCCAAAGTGCTAGCTGAAGAGTTGAATATTAAAACTACCACTGTTGCTCGTAAACTGGTTTCCAATTCTTGGAAAGACAAAACCGAACGGCAGCAAATTTGGATTGTTGATGAAGCGGGATTGTTAGGGGCATCTGATGCCTATAACCTGCTCCAAAAAGCAGAATCAGAAAACGCCAGAGTCTTACTTGTTGGTGATACCAGACAGCTATCTTCAGTTTCGTGCGGTAATCCTTTCAAGTCTTTACAGCAAGCAGGTATAGCTACTGCCTATATAGATGAGTCTTTACGGCAGAAAACTAAGGACTTAAAACACGCAGTTGACTTATTATCCGATGGCAAGATTGCTGAAGGTATTAATGTTCTCGAAACCAATCAACGTATATTAGAAATCCAGGATTCAGCAGAAAGGGCTAGTCAAATTGCCCAAGACTACCTAAAGTTAAGTACAGATGAACGCAAAGATCCTCTCATTATCGCGGGAACTCACCAAGAGCGAGAGGCTATCATCAATAGCATTCGTGCAGGATTAAAAGCAGAAGGTAGCTTAAGTGAAGAGGTTGAAGCCAAAAGGCTCAAATCTAAAAATCTCACCAATGTCCAACAGAAATACGCTCACTACTATGAACCAGGCAATGTAATAATTCCTCTGGCTAACTATAAAAGATCGGGACTGGAGAAAAACCAACAGTATCGAGTCCAATCGGTAGAAGGAGACAGTCTGGTACTTGTCAGCCAAGATGGTCAAGAACAAAGAGTATCCCCTGCATCCTTTAAATTTAAAGAGGTCTATGAAGCCATCGAAACTAATATTGCTGTTGGGGATCGCCTCCGTTGGGGCAAGAATGACAAACAGCTAAATCGTATTAATGGAAAGGAATTTATCGTTACCCAGATTAAGGAAGGAATAGCCACTATTCAAACCGAGACAGGTACACAAGAACAAATTGACCTTAAAAAACCCCAACACCTAGATCATGCGTTAGTTAACACAACCTACAGTAGTCAGGGTGTAACAGCTAAAAAGGTGTATGTAAGTGTTACTAACGATCTTACTCTAAGCCAAGAGAGTTTTTACGTTGCAGCATCACGGGCTAAATATGATCTCCAGTTTTATGTGGAAAATAAAGCCAAGCTTGTGGAAAAAGCTCAAACCAGTCGGTCACAACTCAATCCCCTTGAGCTAATCCAAGCCCATAGACAAAAAGAAAGTGTCGTCGAAACAACACTTCAAACATTTGGAAATAAACGAGATGTAAATCAAACAGTACAACAAAATCATGACCGAAATCAAACCCCCAAACCAAACCCTCAAAGAGATTCTGACCGAAGCACTAGAACCAATCCACCAACGCCTAGACAGGATAGAAACCAACCTCAACACCCGACTCGACGATTTGGAATTGAGCCACCAAAACTTAAAGATAGAGTTAGCGAGCTTTCTGAAGGAATTAGTAGCTTCGTTGAAGAACAAGAAGCCGAGCGACTTACAGAAAGTATTGAAAGCCTTAATCAGTCTATTAGAAACGGTATCCTCTCAAATAGAAGAACAGAAAACCTTAGAAATTCAATTGAACGACTCAATCAATCAATTACAGATTACGCTCGAAAACAAGATAGACGAAGAGGAATAGAGGCTATCAGGGACTCTATAGAGGAATCAATCTTAGAATCTGACCCCGAACTAATTAAAGCCATTGAGAAGCTAAGCCAGTCCTTAGAAACTCGTTCTAATGGTCTTACCTCCAGTCTCCGACAGCTTCAGGAGACTATTAATAATTATTCTCATCAACTTCAACAGCAACCCACACTTAACAGTACAGCTTCAGAATTAGCCCAAGGCATTACCGATTACTCCGAACAACTTGAAGCTGAAGAGATAGTTCCAGCTCTGACCTTATTCAGCACCTCTCTTCAAGAATATGTATCCAGCCATTCCACAACGGCTCTTACCAATCTCCACCACAGCATTGTCAAGCAACACATTATGCAGACTTTACACCAAGTCGAGCCTACCGAGCAAGAAAGGCTCAAGCTTAAGACTAAGAATATAATCAAGCAACTCGAACAGTTAGACAATAACCCTAAAGCGAGTAAACGAAAACAGCAAGAACGGAAAAAAGACTACTTGAAAAAGCAATTGGCTAATATTAATTCTTATCTCCAATTAGCCAAAGGACAGAAGGTAACAAGAGACTCGCTGATAGGAACTATTACCGATTTAAAACTTTCTCCAGGAGGAATGCCCGAAGCTTGGGTACAATGGAATAGTTCTTCCGTACCAATTCCCGAACAACCAGACCGTCTGGAAGTAATTACTCAAGAACTCAATCTAAATATCCAGGAGCAAGATGAATCAACCAGAAACACCCAACAGTCCCGACCAATTGATGGCGAAAATATTGGAAGATGCTCTATTCTACGCGCTCAAACCAGTAGTCGAGAGACTAGATCAAATCGAGGACAGATTGATCGACCAGGAGTGTTTTCCTCCCCACAAACCCCAACTGGAAGCATTGACCAATCAAGTCCAACAACTGACCAATCAGTTGAACCGAATAGAAGAAAAGCTCGACCAACGCCAACAGAGGCAAGACCAAGAATTGTTGGAGATGTCATCCGAACTGACGTTAGTAGGAGAGACACTGAAAGGAGTAACCAAAAATTTGGACACAGTAGCCAACAACTTGGACACAACAACGAACAATATGGACAGGTTGAGCAGCGATTTAGACGAACTAACCAACAATATGGAAGAGTTCAACAAGATTTTCGAGAGCTAGCGGGTAGAGCTAGAAATATGCCCTTAGAGGAAGTAGCTCAACGTCTGGGATTAGAACCAGACCGCTACGACTCTAATAAATATAAGAGTGATGCCCATATTATTAGCATCAATGACCAGCGATTCTATGACCATTTGAATATGAAAGGTGGCGGAGGGGCGATCGATCTCGTCATGCACGTCCAACAATCGAGTTTTAAAGAAGCTGTTGAATGGCTAAATGGTAATACTATTGACCTTACTCCTATTAATCGAGCTAATACTAATTCTTTCTTGCTCCGTCCTAACTCGGAGGAAACCCCCATTCGAGGGCAAGCCTCCGAGCGGGCGGTGCGCTTTTCCAAGCAGCCTCTTGAACGACAACCTTTCTCTCCACCAGTACCAGATGATTCTAAATGGGTAGCAGTTAAAGACTATCTGGTCAATAAACGAGGACTACCCGAATCAATGGTAGATACTCTGCACAGTCAAGGAACTGTTTATGCTGATTTTAAGCAAAACGCTGTGTTTGTCAGAAAGAATATGATAGGAGAAGTTACTGGTGCTTCTCTGAGAGGAACTTATCAGGATAATAAATTTAAGGGATTAGCTAAAGGAACTCAAAGGGATAAGGGCTGGTTTACAGTTAAGAAAGGACAAGGAGAATTAGAGCGCATTGTCTTAACAGAATCACCTATTGATAGTATTTCGGCTGCTGCTATCTCTCAAAAGAAAGAAACTACCCTATTTATCTCTACGGATGGGGCTGGTTCTATTCCTCTCCAATACTTACAACAAAAATTGGTTGACGGTAAGCAAATCCTTGTGGCTTATGATAACGATGAAGCGGGAGATAAGATGGCACGTACCGTATTGGATAAGTTACCAGGAGCGTATAGGATTACTCCCTCTTATGGTAAAGATTGGAACGAGCAACTACTTCATTCTCAAAACCCAGTAGAACAGAAGAAACAACAGTTTAGACAAGAATACGAGAGATTGAGGGATGTGATTCATCCGAATATCCGTAGTGCAGGGATGGATAAGGTTGATATTGCTGTGGCTATGAGAGTAATTAAAGAGGCTGTTGAAAGTGGTAAGTCGGATAATCTCTTGAATCGAGTTGGAGAGGTACTATGCCAAAGCGATCTACTTAAGCAGTGGAAACAATCAATGTCTGAAGGGGAGTATAAGAAAAAAGCTAAAGAGCGTATTATTCAAACCTACGAACAGGCTAGTTATTATCGACAAAAAATATTGGCTGAACGTCAGAAGAATCAAGACATTGAATTTGAGAGATAGAGAGCAAAATTATTCAGCTACAACTATACTACTAAGTCGAAAAAATCTTCAAAGGGCAATAGAGCAAAGAGCGGTGCGCGGGGATGGGGAGACTTCAACCAACCACAGACAACTATTGGCAGCATCAGGTCAAACCAGAAAAGTCTCCCCTATCCACCCCCGCGGAGGTTTCCTCCGCACTGGGTAGCGCACCAAGAGAGGGCAAAGTGCTATGTAGTCCTCGGAGCGACGCAGGCAACACGCAAACCGAAAGGACGGTTACGGAAATTGCGGGGATAGAAGTCACGAACCGCAGAGCGACAGTTCCACTGATGATCATACCAAGAACCACCGCGTATTACTTTTGTGTCGCCACCAAGTACCGATCTCCAAGCACTACCATCAGTAGGTGCGCCATTATAATTATCATGCCAATCATCTTCACACCATTCCCAGACATTTCCGTGCATATCGTACAAACCAAAAGCATTGGGGGGAAAACTGCCTACTGGTTTGGTTCGAGCCGATTCATAATTAGCTAGCTTATTCGTAATTTTTTCGCCAAAATGAAAAGTAGTAATTGTACCTGCGCGACAGGCATATTCCCATTCAGCTTCACTTGGTAAACTATATTCTTTTCCTGTGTGTTTCGATAATCTCTGGCAAAATTCTTCTGCCTCATCCCAAGAGACTCTCTCTACAGGTAAGTTATCACCTTTAAACTCGGAAGGTTTAGGGTTCAGATCTCGTTTCACTCTGGGCAAGGACGCAATCTCTCTCCATTGTGCTTGAGTAACCTGAAACTTAGCCATAAAGAAGGGTTGAACTGTTATTTCATGTTGGGGTTTTTCAGGATTGTAACCTTCTCCTCCTGCTGAACCCATCATAAACTTACCACCAGGAATAGAAACCATATCCAATTCAACACCATTCCCCAAGTCTTCAGTAAAGTATTGGGCTTGAGTGTAACTACGATTAAACTTAATTCCTGAACCCAGTCCCCACCATTTTCTTTGTATATTTACAGTTACCAACTCAAACTCAAAGGCTTGAAGTGTTGGGGTAACTAATGACTCAGAGACATATTTAGTAACTTCCTGCTTCTTTTCTAATTCCTGTTGCTGCCTTATCCTCTCTTCTTCCTTCCGTTTCCAAGCTTCTGCTTCTTTCTGCTCAACAATGGGTTTTTCAATTCGCTCTACATCTTCATCTCTAAGTCCTAAAGAATCCTGAAAAGTTTTCAGCCCATTGCGAACATATTCATCTAGGGGGTATGAACCACCAACTGCTTTGAAAAATTCCTGCTCGTAACGCTCAAGCTTCCTCTCATACTCTTCTTGCTTCCGAGCTTCTGCTTCTTTCTTCCCTGCTTCAGTTTCAGCTAAAACAACTTCATAAATTGCTTCTACTTCTTCATCCCATAACTTGAGAACTTGCTGCAACTCTTTCAACTGTTGCTGAGTTCGAGCCTCTAGAGGATTAAACCCTTTCGCCATTGTTTCTCTTAAGAGATTTCCATAAGTTTCTTTGGCTTGCTCTATTTTCGCTAATTCTGCTTCTAAAATCCTGCTTGCTTCCGATTCTGATATTCCCTGTTCCTTAGCAAATGTAGCCAACTGCCACTTAGCAATTGGAGTTAAATTCCGCTCAGTTAAATACTTTTGTATTCTGGTGCGATACTTCTCCCTCGAATTAGAGTTGGCTACCAAAGGTTCTCTTCTTTGAGGCTGATTGTTAATTCCTTCGACAACATTTTTAGCTTTTTTGAGCAAAATTGGCTTGAGATGTTCTGGCAACTGCTCTGAGGATTCAACCTGCACTGATTCTACAGGTATCATTGCTCTAGTCTGCCCAGTATTATTCTTATACTCCCACAAAATAGCATTGCTCCCCAATCTAAAAGCTTCCTCTACACTTCTGCCATAACCCAAGCCATCATAAAATCCTATAGCAAATGCTATTGCTGCTTTGTCATAGATTGTCTCTCTCATCCCTATTACATAATCTACATGACTGACAATTGCCTGGGCTTGTACCTCTGCATAGCAAGCATTCAGTAATACACATTGAACACAAGGAAATTCAGCAAACAAACCAGCTAAAGCTTCACCTGTAACTGCTTTTGATGCTCCAGATAATTCATCTACAATTACTAATCCCGATTCCCCTTCTCCATGCCCAGAAAAATGCACAATATCTGGTTGGTATCTGAGTAAAGCCCGTCGAAAATCTCTTGCACGCACTTCCCACTTTTGAATCAACTCAAATTCTCTCGCTAATTCAGATATATCCAGTGATTCTTGTATTTCTCTTGCTTCTTTTTCTAAATTTAAGCGACTGGTTGATTGAGGGTTGGCAGCTAGGAACAGAATTTTCATCGTTTACTTTCAACTCGGCTTCAACAATTGCCTCACTTGGCTTTCATAAACCTTTCTAACTCTGCTACTTTCCTTTCCACTTCAGCCATCCTCTTGGGCATTGATAAATCTTGTGTACAATCCAAGTATTTAGCCAAAGCCCCCACTATTACTTCTGTCTTCGTTGTCCCCGTATTCTCTACATAGCTATTTAACTTCTTCATAATCAACGGTGGAACTCTAACTGCTATTTGCGATTTATTCATGACAATACATCAAACCTCAAACTTGACAATAGATTACCAGATGTATGGCTGCGTAGTGCAATTATTTTACAATTAATATACAATTTTTAAAAGCTGATGTTAATCTTACTGTTGGAACATCCAAATGGCGTGTTCTTCTAATGTATTGGGCTGTTCGTCTCTTTGGTAGGGGAGTTTGGAGTAAACCTAAAGATGAATGGAACGAGTATGGTAAGCCCCTAGCTCAATTACAGCAAGAATATGAGAAACACACAAGCAATCTGGCTCAAGATTCGGTGGAAATATGACCATGTCCTAAATTGCGATCGTCTTGATATTTTGGAATCAATTAACCCATAGGCGATCCCAGTTGGGGTCGTGCCGAAATATATGTAAAATCATGCCACATCTCCCTGTAACTCTTACAGCGTAAGGGTTTGATTCTCGATTATATGTTGCGATCGCTACCTCTGTGGATAACCAAAAGCTTGAACCCCTTATGAAATATAGCTTTAACCTATATTTCGCTTAGTGTTATCCCTTCTGAGATTTCTTCAAAGACATTAGCAGACATTAAAAACAGTACTTATGAAGAGCATTAGCAGACCTAAAACCCTAGTTTTTCGCGTTCTTTATGTCTGCTAATACAACTTAGCAGACATAAAGAACTTCAAAAAAATCTCAAGTTTGTAATCCTTATATATCAATGGTTTCAAGGCGATGTGGCACAAATTTACACGTATCTCGGCTCAACGCCCAGTTAAACTCAAGTACGGTGTAGTATATTTATAACTATAAATTCTCCAAAATGAAATGCTGTTGTTGTTCCCGCCCTACACGCATATTCCCATTCCGCTTCTGTCGGTAAGCGATATTCTCTCTTACTCTTCTTACTTAACCTCGCACAAAATTCTTTGGCCTCTCTCCACGATACTCTCTCTACCCCTTCATAATCTTTTTGAAAATACGATGGGTCAGCTTGTACTTCTCCTTTCACTTTTTCCCATCCTGCTACTATTCTCCATTGTTCTTGGCTCACCAGATAGCGTCCCATGAAAAATCTTGGTACCCTTACTTCATATTGTGGTCTCTCTGTTCTCAACTCTGGCTCATTATATTATTGAACCAATCTTTCTATTTCTTTATCTTCCGTTCCCATCAGAAAACTTCCACCAGGAATATCAACCATTTCCAACTCAACACCATTCCCTAAGTCTTCTCTGAAATATTGGGCTTGACCTTTTTCTCGTTCAACTTCTTGACCTTGTTCGTCAACCTTCACTACCTCAAACTCAAACACTTGAATTAAAACCACAATTATGTAATATGTTTGTTACTTAAACTAAATTTTAGTCAATACGAAACTTGAGTTAGCATCTTTATCTTCAACTGCCTCAACTAAACAGGCTGGATACCATTTGGTTTTACGCTTTGATTCTTGAACAAGCAAAAATTTTCCCTTACTTTGAATTACCCATCGCTCGATTTGTTGCAACAAAACCTTCGTTTCCTCAATATTCGCTCTTTGCTTGGTTAATCCCGATGCTATTAAAGCTGCTATATCTACCAGTTGAGAATAAGGTATTTCTGCCCATTTATCCTCGCTCTTGACTATATATCCACTCCAACATTCCCAATCACTGTTGTACCTCAATTTGTTCACATACAGCATATGCAGCAAATTTAAGGCGATTTTCTGTTTCTTTTTACTCAGCGATCGCATCCTCGATTAATCTTCTGATTGCTCCGTTTTTGGTTGCACTGCCTATTTTAGCTTGATATCTTTCTAACAATCGATATGTTTCTTCGTCTAAATGTACCGTATAATCAATTCCCGTTCCTGGCTTATAAGTTAACTCTTGATTCTCTGGTTTCTCTTCTAAACTAGAACTTGAGTTTTCCTCTGCCAATACCTGTTTCACCAGCCTCGCACTTGGAACTTTACCTTTGTTTAATTCCACGCATTTTTGCCATACTTCTCTTTGTTTCTCTGGTGGTAACTTGGTCAAGGGTCTACATTGTGACTCTTTAGTGGGCAATACTTTAGTACGATTGTTCGTGTCAACAATTTGTTGACATTTGAGATTGTTAACAACATCTGTTGCTGCAATTAAATAATATGCTGCTGTCCTGGTAAAGTTAAATCTCTCTCGGACATAGCTTTGAAAGGTGCGATGAGTTTCCCGATACAATTTCTTATCGTGCAGTAGCTTCAGGGCTTCCCCTGCCACAAAAAAAGTTTGCTGTACAGCTCTTTCTAAAGTATCTCGCTCCTGTCTTTCAGCTTCAGATAAGATGTCTCGCTCGACTACTCTCACTATCCGCCATTGATCCAAATCGTTATATTCGACCCTATCCCCCAAAGCTTTCAGTTGATGTCGGACTTCACTTACTGATGCTTCTAATCTCATGGCTAAATCGACAATGCAGATATAGTCTTCCTGCTGCGCTAATTCAAGAAATACCTGGTTTTCTGGTAGCATAACTTTCTTTCTTGGCTTTAAAGCTCAAACTTGGACAAAGGTAAAAATATTGATTCATTTCCCTATTGTATAGTACTAATGTTCTGCTAAACTCCTTTGTTCTCAATTTTTAACCTTAACCGCAGAAAAAGAAGATTTATATCCTCGCTTTTGACGACGAGATAATTGCTTTGCGTACAAATGTAATCCCGCTTCGTAGTCGGGGCATACCGTTGAAGTCGATCGACCATAATCCAGTTTGACCGCACTGCCCCAGGTGCGTTTGACAATCCATTCTCCCCAAAGGTCTTGACAGAGTTCCAGCCGATAGAAGCGGGTTTCTTTTCGCCAATAGGAATACAGCCACTTGTCTATCTGATACTTCATGTGAACTAGCGATCGCCTTTTTCCACCAACAATCATATTATTTCAGAAACAATCGCCTATTTAGTCAACAAGCTGAATTTCCCTCATTTATCCCTGGCAAACCCTGCAAATAATCCCAAAATTCCAGAATTTGCTGGTCAGTCAATCGTCGGCGAGAAAACACATTATATTTGTCTCGTAGATAATTCTTCCAATACTCAATAGTTCCGCCTACACGCTTAAGCTGACGATCGAGCTGCTGGATAAGATAGTTAAAATCCCATCCTCCCTGCTGTTCTATTTTTAGTTGTTTAGCCCAAATAGCAATCTCTTTTCGTTTATCGGCATCTAGCATCCTCCAGGCTCGATTTAACAGCTCTGGCGTAAATTCGGCGATATTCCTCAGTTCTCGTAGTTCATCAAGCGAGTCACACGATTTCATGGTCTGAGCTAAATCTTTTGTACATCGTTCGGAATCCCAGGAAGTGATTTCAGGCTCAAACAAAGTTAATTTTTCTGGATTATTTTCTGGGTTATTTTCGAGCACACATGACCCCTGTGGTGTATATACATTATTGGAGTCATGTGTGTCTACCTCAACTTCTTGTTCGGCAGTGGTTTCAGCCGATTTTTCTGCTGATTCTGGTTGGGGTTGATTTAGTTGTTCGAGGATGGCTGACCAGTCTAATTTTTCTAATTCAGCAGAGAGATATTTTTGGTATTTTCTCTCAATGCACTCTAAGACCACCAGACGATCTGGATCGTTCAGGAGTTGGCGATCTAGCTGATAAACTCTAGTTCTAACTCCTGAGCTATTTTTGGTCTGTTTGGAACTCCAAGAAAAACCAATCATATTTAATAAACTGCGAACGTACCTAAGAGCATACTCTTGTTTACCAGGGTTACGACCCAATATTTGTCGATACTTCAGAGCTTGACCCTTTTGCCAAATAGCAATTATCTCAGGACTATCTTTAGTGTAGATTTTGTCGGGATTATTAATTAGCTCAAGAATTCCTAACTCCCTTAAGGCGTTAATTAGAGAAAATCGCTGTTTCATTTTCCAGAGAGCCAAATGTTCTTCCTGAAGAAAATGACGCATCAAGCCATGATATCGTTCTTGTTGGATTGATTTAGCAGCTTCGGGATGATTGAGTAGCCAAAATAGCTCCTGTTTGTCAAGAAAATGACGGTCTTCATAAAGGAATTTATAGAGAAGGTCTTCACTCCAGCGAGGAGTATTTTCGATGCCTGGTAATCTCTTTTTGTATATAGCCTTAGTCAGCTTGCATCGCTCTAACCAGCCAGCATCAAAAGCCAGGGGTCGGTCTGTTTGAGAAGGGGGGAGATCTTCAGCCATGAAAATATCATGGCAGTTTTGCCGTTTAACCTCTTCTGTCGCGTCTTTAACCAGCTCCTTGATATTTTGGTTGCTCAGCCCTTGAACTAGATTAACCTCATAACCATGAACGTTTAAAGACTCTAAGATACAAGAACGGAGGTTAGATTTCTCAAAGTTGGCGATCGCGAGCAAGAAATTAGCACAACGGACGTGAGGAGTTTGACTTTGCTGGATGGCAAGTCTGGTTGCTGCGATTAGCTGTTCTTCTTGGTCTTCCCCAGACATAGTTAGGGCAATATCTCTGAGCAAATTTTCGTCGATTGATTGGGCTACCTTCTCAGCCGTGGCTGTACGAATAGTTTCTGGAGCGGGCAGAGACACCCATTCCCTACACCAAAAATACTTAGGACAATCCACGTCTCGAATTCGGGCAATTAATTGCAAAACAGCGTCTACTCCCAAAACACCAAAGAAGAAGCAGAAGTGATGGGTGAAGTAATTGGTAATACTCACGTCTACTCCCGATTCGGCAGAAGGGGTATAGATGAGGATATCTGGCTTATATTTTTTCAAGTAGGCATTACAATCAGTAAGAAACTCTTTAACGTAATCTTCGTTCACGGTTTTAGAATCAATCCTGAGAACTTTGTAACCCCGCTCGGAGAGTAAATTATCGAGGGATTCGGCAGTAACTTGAGAATCTGTGCCAATCACGGGAACGGGGGCACGTTCTAATAATTCTTCCAACCAGGGAGAGCGATCGTTGACCTTCAAATCACCCTTCACGTCGATAGTACCCATCAGAAAATTAACCACGGGCTTGTTGTTATTCCAGGTATTTTCGACTCTTTGTAATTTCTTGTCCTGGCAAAACTCCATCAGATAATTAACCACCCAATCAGCCATCATCCCATCCAGGCAGATGAGGCGATCGCACCTGCGGAGAGCTTCGGCAAATAAATTGAGAATTTTTTCCCGATTTTTGACGGTAGGTGAAAATAACAGGTGGACAATGACGCTACAAACTTCGTCAATAATCAAAATTTTCCCCTCAAAATCTTCGGGCTTAAATCGCCATAAACTATCGACACAAAGGGCAATACGAGCTTGCTCCCACCCGATCATCATTGCCCCATCGTGTTCGTGTAAATGATCGAAACCAGATTGAGCGCATAACTGTAACAAAAGAGTATTGCGATAGCCCAGGGCGATCGCTCCCTGATCTTTTAATTCCTTGAGCCATTTTAAGAGTTGGGTGGTTTTGCCCGTCCCCGTACTGCTTTTCATAAAATTGGCAGTTTTAGAGCGGGGGCAATCCCACTTAAAATAGCGTTGTCGAACTACTATGTCGGCGGTAAATTGTTTGGATTTGCGCCAGTCGGCTCGAATTTTGTGAAAGTATTGCTCTTTTTTGGCTAATTCTTTAAATTTTTCTGGGGAGAGATGGGCAATTTTAGCTATCTGTTTGAGGGAAATTTCGTCGATATCACCAGCGGATTTTTCCACCTGATTCCACCAAGCTACTTTGGCAATGCAAGACCAACTCTGAACTAACTTGAGTGTATTTTGGTAGTTACCAAAGACTTGGGGGTTAAGGACGCATCCAGCATCGGCTAATAAAACAATCGTAGGAGCATTCGGTTTATCATTCTTTTCGTTAAGTAGTACATTTCCTGACCCTTGATTTTTGAGGGTAAATAATTTTTGGTTGACTGTGATAATAGCTTGGTGGAGAGTTTTGGGGCTGAGAGGAAAGTTAGAACCGCTAAAACCGATAACTGGATAGCCTAATCGATTAGCTGCTAAAGCTGATTTAAATTCCAATCCTTCGACTAAACCAATCTTGTCAAAGCATTTAGGCTCTTCGGGATAATAAACAGCAATAGGATTTTCCCCGTCTTGATTTTTGTTATCAACCCCCCGTTTGGAACTGGATAACCAAATATATTTACCGATGCCATTTTCTTGATGCTTAGGGTTATACAATCGTAAGGCAACATACAACCCATCTTCATTGGGTACAGGACATAAGATCCCCGAACAAGGACTATTGAGTGAATGACCATTCCGACTCGTCCCTGCTAGGCGTGGATTGACCGCCCAGTCTAATTTCTGCCATTGTTTGACCGAACGATATTGATTGGCTTCGATTTGTTTATCTGTAAATCCCCTGTTTTTCAGTCTTTGCTTGTCGCGATCGCTCAGACTTAGCTGACTGAGAAGAGTTCTAATCTCTCTATCTCGTTCGACATTTGATAAAGATTGTTTCTGTTGTTTCTGTTCTCTCTTTTCGGCTCTCTTTCTCTCAAGTTCCTGTTGTCTTCGCCATTCTTCGCGCCTTTCCTCGTTCCAAGCTTCTCGATCTGCTTTATATGCCCAGATGCCAAAGCCTAAGATATCTGATTTCAGAAAAACCCAGTCAACAGGATTGGCTTCTCTATCTCGACAGTGAACTAGGTTATTAAAGTTATTTTGACGACAATCTTTTCTCGCTCCATTACAAACGGGGCAATCTCCACGGGTAAAACGTTTCCAAGACATTTTCTTCCTCCAGAAAGTAGTATTCGTGTACTTCTGGCATCGGAGAAAGATAAGACCTGCTCTTTTTGAATTAGAGGGAGAGGACTAAGTTAATTTTTTGTCTACCTAGACCAAGAAAATCTATTCCACAACCAAAGCAATTAAAACGGATAATTTTATTGGTTTTATTGGCTTTATCAGTGGTTTGGCAACTTTTAGGTCTTGTTAAATCGAAAATAATCAACATTATGTGCTTTTTTAGTCCTAGTTTCTTCTATATTCTCGAACAATCTACTATAAATGGTATTAATGAACCAATATAGATAAATTGAACTTTGGATTAAAACTAAGCGATAATAGTATTTCTTTGTTATAGAGGTTTGGTTAGCCTCTTGCGGGTGATTTTGGTTGGTAGCCAAAATCGTTATTTTGCTCAGTCTAAGCAGAGGGTTTTATCTTCCCTATCGCCAGATTTCTAATCTGCTCTGAGTCCTAGCCCAATAGAGAACTAGCCACCTTTTCCTAATCATCTGAATCAAATAATTGGTTAAGGCTACTTAATCTTGGTTGAGCTAGCCATTTTTTGCTGTTTGGGTTGAGTATTCAGGTTTTAATTCCCGAGCCTTCAAGTCTTTTAAAAATTGACAGCAAAAAATTTTCCTCAAAAGGGAATTAAATTGTGTTACTATTGCTAGTAACGGTTTTTTTCTAGCTAATGATTTCTATTTAGCTAGTTTGAAATCAAAATTAAAATTTCATATGCTCAGCTCCTTTACGAAGGTTTACAAATGGAACGTCATAAACTTCCCCTGTTTAAGTGGCGTTCTTTGTGCTTTTGGGGTAAATTCTTGAAGCTTCGGGGGTAGGTCAAGTTCCTACATAAAGACTTCAACAATCTATACCTTCTGTCAATCATACATCTTCTCTCCGCGATTTTTAAAGCTAAATTACAAAACTACGAATTCTAGAGATAACGTTTTGACCCGCAAAGTCTGGCGAGTTACGCATTTTCTCAACCCGAGAAGAGTTGTTGTTTTCGCTCAGGTTGTTGTTGTAGAAAAAGGTCGTCTTATCCTCTATATCGCTACTGTTAGCTAACATAGCAGCGATTGGTAATGCAGCAATGTCATCTGGATCGTTATTATTTCCATCAAAATGAAAGACTATTTTGTTGAAATTTGAAGCTAAAGAACCCATTATTTTTTCAAGTATAAATTCTATACCTGCAATCGAAACGAATCAGAAAGATTAAGTCTTTCTAAAATTTTTCACAAGAATATTTACCCCAACATTAATTGAGGAATAGACTGAATTAATTAGCTATTAGTCATTAGCTATTAGCCCATCAACCAAAAGCTAACAGCTGCGGAATGGGGCTTTTCTAGTAAGACTATCGGTTAGAGACGACAACTAAACTTTTTTGAAGCCCCATTCGCGAGCTAACAGCTAAGAGCTATTTTTCAGACCTCTTTTGAGCTGTCCTCGCCCTAAAAATCATGATAGAAGCTTTTCTCAGAAAGTCAACTGGCGTAAAGGAAAGAGCTACTTGTGCGTCAACTTCAAAACTGTCCATAAAATCATTTTAGTTTTTTCGCAAAATTATCTGAAAATTAGTCACCTAAATGTTTAGACTTGATTTATTTTCTGGACACTTTTTGTTCAAAAACTATCTAGGATATTTTGCGTTAACTTTTGTAAACAAGTTATTAGTTATTAGTTATTAGTTATTAGTTATTAGTTATTAGTTATTAGTTATTAGTTACTAGTTGTCAGCTCAGAACCCAAAACTAAAGACTAAAGACTGAAGAAGTAGCTAAGCTTGAGGGGGCGGGAAACAATGACGTTCTTTGGTTGGCGGTCAAAACGGATCGAGAAGGATATTATGTATTACGACTGGATACTAGAGGAGTACTTCCCCCAGAAGAAGATTGCCAGTTCTCAGGAATCGTGGGAATTCCCTATGAAACTATTTACGTGGTTATTAAAGATAATTCGATCGCCAAAAAATAAAATTTCTTGAATAAATAGAGCGAAAAAAGCAAGCGAACCTCCCAAACTATTTTGCTCGTGTGAATTTTTCGGCTTTTTCTTTTGTTTTCAATTTCTAAGCAGCAGTAGTAACAGTAGGTTCTGGTAGAGGTTCGCCATCCGCTTCATAGGAAATAATCAAAGATTCAAGAGCTTCCTTGCCATTAGCTACAGCTTCCTCGTAAGTATCGCCGTGAGTGCGCCAATATTGCCCTGGAAAATCGGGTAGAGCCACCAGAAAACAATTATCCTCATCGCTCCACTGGATAATCATTCGATACTTCAGCTTATCCATCTTTAACGAGTCGATCAGGAATTGAGCTAGCACGTCGGGTTCGGTATGAGTAAAATGTCTCAGGGTTTTGGCATTGAAAGAGTTTTCTAACTGTGATGGAGGAGCGACCCCGTCGAGGTTTCCTCGACATGGGAACGCGCGATTCGTAATTTGTCCCATTATAATCGGTATCGAAAAGGCTAATTTCCGATAGCAGAGTTGGTAATAACTTTACTGTACAATGATTTCAAGCCGAAGCTCACTTTTTGAGAAAAAAAAGGATATTTTAGGATTTATGGCACTTGTCTAACCGCCGAAAACGCTCAAAAAAAACAGGCG
>JBFRWK010000249.1:0-4365 GCA_051439545.1 Xenococcaceae cyanobacterium
ATTTTCTCTGCAAGTAAGAGCTAAAGCGATCGCCATTAATTTATAAAAATAAAAATAATTACTGGGTATTTTATAACAACCCCTAACCATAGCATAGTTCTGGGAAAATTAAGATGCGTTTACCCTGCGTTTCCTAAAAGATGTTTCGTCGCTAACCCTTCAAAAAACTTGGGAAATAGATAAAGTGGTTGAGAAACAAAACCCAATCCATTTAAAAGAATTGCCTTAACTATTTCTCCTGAATTAACTATCTCTTGTTCATCTATTCCTAATTCTTGGTTGATGATATCTACGATTGTCAGTTCATCAATTATTCCCGCTACTATTCCTAAATGGTTAATGTTCTTGATTTCTATTTCTGTTAACATTTTTGCTCGACAATTTCTCTAGTTTTGACCAATCAAAATTGTCTTGATTTTCCGAGCAGCATTCTGGATAATTCGCTACTTATTCTCCTAGTCATTCTCATGAAGCACCGCTTCATGAGAATGACTGACCTTGAACCCATCTCTTCGGTGGCAATTCCATCTCACTTTTTTTCTCTCTCAGGAGATTCTTTTTCCTTTTCTGATTCCAGGATGGTTTGACCCCGATTTCAGACGCACTTCATCTGTGGGGCTGATGGATGTGGGCTGGATAACTGGAACTTAAGTTGAAAGTAAAAGTAGTTGTCATGTTTTATTGTGTTGGCGGTTCAACCATCCCGCCAGAAAAGCTAAAGCGAACATCCCCAACAGTGCTAAGCCAAGTAGCCACTTTCCTCCAGTGAAAATACCTGCACCTAAAGCGACAATAGGAGGTGTAGAAATTGCGATGCCTAGAATCAAAGCTGGGAGAAATTTACGCCATTGCATTTGTGTCAGTCCAACGGCATAACAGACAAAATCAAACAATCCAGTCATCAAAAATCCAGCGACTAAGAAAGGATTATTCTCTAAATAGTTGGAGGAAAAGGAATCAACTTTACCCATAAATCTCTGACCGACTAGCCTTTGTACGATTCCTCGACCGTAGCGTTTAGCAAGATAAAAATTCCCCGAACAGGCAGCAAAATCGGCGATCGCAATTATGGCGATTCCTTGCCAAAAGCCGAATAAAGTACCTGCTAACACTGAGTAAGCGGTACTGGGAATTGCTGGAATCACTATGCTTACCGAGCGTAGCAACAACAAGGCACAAGGAGCTAATATTCCCAATTGAGCGACATTGGCACGGATTTGCTCAATTCCCACTTGCTTGACCAAAGCGATCGCCATGACCAGAACAATCCCCAGACCAAACAAGCCCAAAATGTCCACCCATTTTCTACGTTGGCGTGAGGATTTTGTCTCACGATTCATGGCTTGGGTATCGGGTGGATAGTAGAGTTCGTCTTTCAGAATCCAGCCAGTTTCTTGTTGCAGGTAAGCATGGGTACTGAGTCCACGCTGCTTGGCTGCTAGAGCAACGGTTTTATAATCTAGCCCCAAGAGGTTACAAAGTTCGCGCTGACTAATTCCAGTTTGGCTCTGCATAGATCGAAAATAGAGTAGTCTCAGATATCACCATCATAATGAAGAATTTATCCTATATTCTAGACGCGAGTTGTAGTTTTGGTTCTCTGTGATTGGCGACTGCCATCAAATTGCCGAGGACTCCGAGATAGTTTAAAGAGGAGAATTGTTCCCGCCATAACTATCGCGCCACCGATAACCCAAGCTAGAGAAGAACCTGGATGTTGGGAGAAAGTCGCAATTTGATAGAACATAGTTGCTACCCAATATCCCAAACCAGTTGTCCAACCAGCAACCAACAGCGTCCAACCTAAATTGGTTTCGCGGAAAACTGCACCTGTGGCAGCAACGCAGGGAAAGTACATCAGTACGAATAAGAGATAGGCAAAGGCTGCTGTGGGGCTGTTGAATCTTTGGGACATCTGACCAAAAGTACCTACTGCAACTTCTTGTTCTTCGGCAACAGTAGCTTGGTCTTGTACGTCGCCGATATTTAAACCAATAGGATCGAGTATTTGATTGCCCAGATCGGCTAGATTAGAGGGAATACTAGCGAATGCTTCACTAATACCTCCCCAAAAATCAAAACCTGATTCTTCCGCTACTTCCCCTGATTCTTCTGCTGCTAACTGACCGTAAAGAGAATCGAGAGAACCAACCATTGCTTCTTTGGCAAATACCCCAGTAAAAATACCTACGGTAGCGGGCCAATTTTCTTGAGTAACTCCCATTGGGGCAAATAAGGGGGTAACAGCTTGGCTAGTGGCTGCTAAAATTGAGTCTTGGCTGTCTTGTGTGCCAAAAGAGCCGTCAGTACCGACAGAGTTTAATAAACTCAAAATCATCACCATCAGGATAATGATCTTACCTGCTTTGAGCATAAATGCTCTGAGTCTATCCCAGGCGCGGATCGCGATTCCTTTGGGTTTGGGAATGTGATAGGGGGGTAATTCCATAACAAAGGGCGAGGCTTCTCCCTGCATGATGGTGTTTTTCATCACCAACCCTGTAAAGATCGCAGCAGCAATGCCGATTAAATACAGCCCAAATACTAGATTTTGCCCGTTACGAGGGAAAAAAGCAGCAGCAAACAAAGCATATACAGGTAATCTCGCCCCACAGGACATAAACGGGTTCATCATGATGGTCATCAAGCGATCGCGTCTATTTTCGAGGGTTCGCGTTGCCATAATTGCAGGTACGTTACAACCGAAACCCAGTAGCATCGGGACAAAGGATTTACCAGGCAATCCCACCAAGCGCATTAATTTATCCATGACAAAGGCTGCCCTTGCCATGTAACCAGAGTCTTCCAGAAGGGAAAGAATGACGAATAGTAAGCCGATTTGGGGAATAAAAGTCGCTACCGTTTGAATACCACCGCCGATAGAAGTGATAAACCCGATTAACCAGCCTGGGGTATTGAGGGATTCCAACCAAGCTTGAGGCGCATCCACAAACACCGTACCGACAGAAATATCGAAAAAATCGATAAACGCACCACCGATATTAATGGCGATGAAAAACATCAAATACATCACCACTAAAAACAGAGGAATACCAATCCAACGATTGAGAACAAATTGGTCGATTTTATCCGATCTGGTGCTACTAATATTTCTCCTCTGTCTTACCGAACTTTGCATCAAGCTGCGGATAAAGCCATAGCGAGTATCGGCGATAATTATATCGATATCTTCTTGTAATAGTTGGTGAATTTTACGACGATTTTCTATAACAATACGGTCTAATTCTTTTCCTTTTAATTCTGGGGCTACACGGTCTTCATATTCTAATAGTTTGAGGGCAAACCAACGAGTAGAAATCTTTTTATTGCGTCCTTTTTCCCGAACTAAAGGTTCAATTTGATTTAGAGTATCTTCAATCACTGCGGGGTAAGCTACCACCGTCGGCAAATTGGCAGGATGATCGATTAATTCATTAATGCGACTTCTGAGGATATCGATCCCTTCCCCCAAAAAAGCACTGATGGGAATCACATAACAACCCAATCTTTGAGATAGAACATCAGTATCAATATCTAACTCTCGTTCTCGCGCCACATCGATCATATTTAGTGCTGCTACCATCGGTACGCGCATCTCCATAATCTGAGTGGTTAAATAGAGGTTGCGTTCCAAATTAGAAGCATCGATGATATTAATCACCAAATCCGCTTCCCCAGACAACAGATAATCCCGCGCAATCAACTCATCTAGTCCCGTCCCCTCATCTTCCGCATCTAGAGAATACACCCCGCGATTGCCATTCCCCCATCAACACCAATGCGAGTTTCCCCCACCGCGATCAGTAAATTACCTGCTAAATTTTGCACCACTTCAATTTTCATACCTGGTGCTAATCCCGCATTTCTCACAAACTTGGCGATCGCAGTCTCTGAAAGCTTTGTTTAGTAAGCGTTTGACCCTGCTTAAATCGGCTTGAAAAAAACTACACACTGTTGAAACCCTTATTCTGCTTAAATTTGACCAGACAAGGGTTATAGCGGAGCAAAATATCTTGGTGAGAAATGCGGGTCTTACTGTCAGAGGGGGAGGTTTTTTAACCAATCGTTTTTCCTCTTGGTTATGGCATAGCGCAATTAGAAGGCATAAATACAAAAACAATCATCGTTTATTGGCTGGAATAGGATTATTATTAATTATAGGTATGGTTTTGCTATGGTATCTACTTACCTGGATAGCCTGGTCATTAATCTTTTGCTCTTTTTCAGAAGCGATCGTTAATTCTGACTTTTCACGGGATCTTTTTTCTTTAACGCGATCGCTAAATTTTTGCATCTCTCAAGCCTGATTCTATCGTTAAGCATTATCATTAAGCTCAATTTATTGAGAATAAGCTTAGAGCTGAA
>JBFRWK010000250.1:0-18514 GCA_051439545.1 Xenococcaceae cyanobacterium
AAAATCGACTTTCATTATTCCAAGTGTGAATTTTCACACTTGGAATTGCTTGCTGTGTATAACGCGCGAAAAATCGAGTATTCGTTTTTATTATTAGGAAATCTCGGAAAGTGACAGAAGAGGGATATAAATATTCACCAATACTGCTGTAAGATAAGTTTAGTAATTTGCAGTTAGTTAGTATAAATATTCCCAAAATAGTATTATCAAATTTTACATTTAGCTTTAATAAAAAAATTATATCTCCATCTAACAAGTGTTTAGGATGATTTTTAGCAATTTTAGGTGATAATTTGTGGATAAGATAAAATATTTTGATTTTCCCAAAGATGAAACATTATTTGGGCTCAAACCTGAAGTAGGAAGATGGTTTTTTATTCCTTTTGGTTTGATTGTTTTGCTATGTTTGGGAACGGTATATTCATGGAGTATTTTTAGTACCCATTTTGAAACTGCACTACAAGCAAAACCGGGAACAATCCTATTACCTTTTATGGTATTAGGGGTAATGTTTACCTTAGCAATGCCGATTAGCGGATTATATATTTACCGATTTAGTCCCCGGATTATGACCATCACTGGTGGAATTATTCTGGGAATTGGTTATTTTCTTTCTAGTATTGCCCCAAATTTACCTTTTTTAATTATTAGTTATGGCGTAATTGCGGGTATTGGAGTTGGAATTGTCTACGGGGTTCCTCTTGCGGTTGCTGCTCGCTGGTTTCCAGATCGCAAGGGTTTTGCTGTAGGTATGACGGTTGTTGGCTTTGGACTTTCTCCTTTGGTAACTGCTCCGATTGCAATTAATTTAATTAAAGCCTTTGGAGTCAGGAATACTTTTGTGATTTTAGGCGTTGCATTTACAGGCATTATATTGGCGATCGCGCAAGTTTTAAAAATGCCCCCTAAGCGCTGGTTACCCGATGGCTATAATCCTGAAGCAAGCATTAAAAATAATATTCAAGGTAGTTCCCAAAGCAATAGCAATAATTCAGTCGCAAACTTACCGATGGTGCAGACCCAATCATTTTATGGGTTATGGATTTGCTATAGTGTTGGTACTTTTGTTGGACTTACCGCAATTGCTACCACAGCACAGGTAGGACAAGAAATTGTTGGACTTCGACCGGAACAATTAGGTTTTGCGATTCCTCTATTTGCAACTTTCAATGGTATTGGTCGTCCTTTATTTGGCTGGCTAAATGACCGTTTAAAGCCTAAATTAACCACTATTGTAATCAACGTATTGATTTTGATTGCATCAGCGATCGTATTGAATACTTCTCAGGGACAATTAATAAATTTTCTCGTAGCCTATTCTATCTTTTGGCTGTGTTTGGGTGCTTGGTTAGCGGTTGCTCCCGCAGCAACTTTGAGCTTTTTTGGATTGAATAATTATCCCAGTAATTATGGTTTGATGTTTACTTCCTTTGGATTGGGTGGTTTATTAGGTATTTTTACTATTGCAGCTATTAAAGGTATTACTGGAAGTTACCTACCATTTTTTTACGTTACCGCCATAATTGCTTGTATCGCCATCGTTATTGCAACATTTCTTCTCAACCGTCCCCACAAAACCGCGATCGCAGATTTTTTGTTTAAATATTTGATCAGTCCCATTACTCCGGTTTTACTTTCGTTTGTGGAATTTTGGCTTGGTTCTGCTATTCCCAAAAAAAGTAACTAGAGCTAGCTATAGATTAGCTGTGCTTATTGATAGTAAATAATTGACAAAAGCTAAACAATTACCTCGTGTACCGTGAAGCTAAAACATATTACCCGCTTTTCTCACGCCCAAGGCGATCGGTAAAGCCAAAAAGCCTATCGCATCAAGGTTTGAACTTGGTGTTCCCTCAGTCACGGAACACGACAGTGTGTGGGGAGAGTTCCTGCCTACATCAAAATCAATTAGACTGGGCACAAAAAGCAATTTACTTGGCGTAAATATCCCGACAATATATTTATTTTTGCCCTAATTTTTGGGAGAGACATCTCAATAAAATTAGGTATGATTTAGATTAAAAGTAATTTTAATTATCTATTTCATCACTCCCAGTTCTACAGAGTGTCTCCCCAATCAACTAAACTTTGAAAGTATAAAAGGAAGAAAAGTAATAGCTAATTTTGAGGGAGGAAGAATCAGCTCAGACGCAGAAATTGTGTTGCTCGCGGAGTTAGATCCCACATTCCGCACCCACTATCTACAGTGTTAAAGAACAAAAATACACTCTACCTATAGCGAGTTAAATTGTACTTATATACTATATGGAGCGTGATACATGGAAACTACCATACATATGGTGGTAACCTGCGGAATGTGGGGATGAACATTCTCTCCCTAGTAACGAAGAGTTAGTTATTTACGAACTATTTGTTGGTGGTTTTTCTGGTGGGGAAAATGACAATAAGGAACGGGGTAAGTTTCAAGATATCATCGATAAGTTAGATTATCTCTGCGAATTAGGTATTAATACAATAGAGCTACTACCCGTACAAGAATATCCAGGGGATAATAATTGGGGTTATAATCCCCGTTATTATTTCGCTGTCGAGTCGAGTTATGGTTCCTCAGCAGATTTGAAGCGTCTGATTGATGAATGTCATGGTAGAGGCATTCGGGTATTTATGGATTTTATTTTTAATCATTCCAATCCTGAAGCACCTTTAACTCAAATCGACCACGATTATTGGTATAAGCGCAAACCTACAGATCCCGATAATAGTTGGGGTCCCGAATTTGATTACGAACATTATGACGAAAATTTAGACCTCAAACCTGCATGGCAATTTGTCGGAGATGTAGTGCGGTTCTGGATTGAAGAATATCATATCGACGGCATTCGCTTCGATGCGTCCAAACAAATCGATAATTATGATTTTATGTCTTGGATTACCCAACAAGCTAGAGAAGCTGCTTCTATGAAGCCATTTTTTAACACTGCTGAATATATTCCCGAAAATCCCGACTTGGCTGGATACGGTAAACCAGTGGATGCTTGCTGGCACGAAAGCTTTTATCAACAGGTTTTAAAACATATCTGCGGTGATGATTTTAATTTAGAATCCCTTAAAGAGGTTATCGACTGTCAACGTCAGGGTTATGAAGGTGCAACTAGCGTTATTAATTACATTACCTGTCACGATCATAAGTATATTTTAGCGGAGTTAGGCGATCGCGTTACTGCTTTAGTTCCCATTGAAGAAGATCGAGGCACTGGGAAATTCTTATTTTAGGATCAAGTGATTCCTTCCTTTCCCATCCGTCCCCAATCACCTGAAAACTTTTCTTGACATCTGCTTGATTCTCTTAAGTTGTCACGAATGCTCCCGTTGGGGAATAAACTTGTTTTCAAACTGGCTTGACATCTAAACTAACTGATGTTTTAGACCTTCATGCTGCATGAACTTTTCATAGAGATCGAGATAATTTTCCGACATGATACTTTCAATTTTCTCGACCATATTCATGACTGTCTCACTGGCATCAGCAGACATATCTAACTCTATCATTGCTTCATTAATGCCATTTAGACTTTGATAATCGTCTTCGAGCATTTTGTTTAATGTTTCCGTAACTTTTTTACTATCGGCACTCATTTTTAAGAGTTTCTGTTCGTTAGAAATAATTAAATTTTGCAGGGCTTTCATGTCTGCTAACTTAGTCGCGATTGCCTTTTTTTACGTAGCTTCTAATGTGGCTGCCATAATTAATTTTACTCCGATTTATAATCAACTTTGTTAGTTATTTTTATTTTCATCTTCTTTTTTTTTTTAACCATCTTGCTTCTGGCTGATTTGAGGAATTAAATTAAAATTTATTTTAATAAAACTGACCTTTGTCAGTAGATAAAAAACTGAAAACTATTTTTGAGATTGCGGAGAATAATCAGTACAGTCTTTAGCTTCAGGACGTAAAACTTTATTGGGATTTACGGCGCATTTTATATAAATATTGTTGTTAAAAAACTTGCATTTTCTACAGGGAATTGAATGACTGTTCTCTAAAGAATTATTTCGCTTGTCTGAAAAATTCCCACTTGTAGATGAAGTATTTTTTAGAGATTTATAAATTTGTCTGAATCGCCACCAAATAATTATCCCTGTAAAAACCATTATTCCCAAGTATATAATTCCTAAGACAGTAGTTTTTTCTACAGAATCTATTTGTTTACTTGACGACTGCCCTGAAGAAATTTGAATAAAATTAATTTTATTTTCACTAACTGAAGGAAAATTACAATTTTCAGAACAATAGGGAGGAAAATATTTGTCAAAGCTGATAGTTTCATTTCTCTCGATATTCATAGTTAGTTTTTGATAGCTAAGTCGCAATTCATTATATTTAGTTTAAAACTTGGTTTGCGGTAGATAGCCATAAACTGTAAGTTTTTTCTACTCCCGCGGAAAGAAAGAATTAAAGCAGACTATTAGCTATAAGTCCTGTTGCTTATAGCTGTTAAATTATTTTTATGGAAAAATAGTTTTCAGGGTCTTGTTGAATTTTAGACTCTAAACTTTTAGATATCTTATTTTTTATGAACTGGTTTCATCCTACAAAAGTTATATCATTTTATTGCTTGCTTTTAAAATATTTTTTACCTTGCTTGGGAGTAGTAAAAGCTTTTATCTGACTTCTCGATTCTACCTTCTGCTTTTAGTTGACGGGCTAATGGTAGCTTATACCAGGGTAGATCGGGATATTGATGCTGTTCCCAATGGTAGCCAAAATGATAACAAGTAATAAAATACCAAAATACGGAATAGTTACTACTTCTAGTTCTATGCCAGTCACTGTAGCCTTCTGGAGTTTTCCTATGAGGTAAAAATATACCAAAGGTAAATAGTTGCCAAGAACTAATTAAAATAGGAATTACCCAAAATAAAAATATATTAAGTAAAGCAATATGTAAACCGATAAATATACCAAAAATTATTGCTATTCCTATTAACAATATCCAAGCTTGTCGCCCTTTTTGATATTCTTTCATAAAGTCAAAATACCATAAAAAGAAGTTATTAGAATTCGCTGTATAAAAATCTGGGTCTTTTTCAGTGGCAGGATAGTGGTGATGCAATCTATGATTTTCTGCCAGGACTTTGTAAGGTAAAAGTGCATACAACCAAGAGGTTATATAACCAAAAAAGTCATTGATATGCGAATGAGGATAAATTACTCTATGGATCGCTTCGTGAGTAGTAATAAATAATCCAGTTTGTAAAAATGACCTTATTAAAACTCCTAAAATTATTAAAATTGGGGGTATTAAAGAAATATCTATAGTTAGAAAGAAAATCAAGCTAGTTAACCATAATAATATAATTACATTAGCTATAATCAAACTCTGTCATAGGTTATAACTGTTTAAAAAAAGCTCTAATATCAATTCCGATCGACCCAAAAGGCTGATAGCCGATCGCTAAAAAGCGCGTGGATGAAGGCGGGCGGACGATAGCAACGCCCCGTCTCGTCAAGTCAGACCATGTAAGACACTAGTTAAATATAAACGTAGTCTATTTATTTGAAAGCTTCTGTAATAGCTATAATATCCAATGTAATTTAATTTAAAGCTTAAAATTTCTGGCTGGGGTTAGATGAAAAATATGGTCGATCGATTGATATTGGCGATCGAGACGGTTATCAATTTATCTGTTTAAAAATTAATTTGAAAATATTACTATGTTTATTCCTTTTGGTTTTAGTCAAAACTCCGTACAAACAAGTTTAGGTGAAATAGTTTACTACACTAATAGCAATTCTCCTTGGAACGATACAGATCTCAGTTCTCGGGAAACTTTAGTTTTTTTCCATGGTTTGGGTGGTGGATCTTCGGCTTATGAATGGTCAAAAGTATATCCAGCCTTTGCTACAGAGTATCGCATTCTCGCTCCAGATCTGCTCGGTTGGGGTAGATCGGCACATCCCGAACGCAACTATAAAATAGACGATTACATTACTACCATTCAAGAATTTTTAGAACATACTTGCGATCGACCCGTTAGCGTAATTGCTTCGGCATTGACAGCAGCCTTTACTATTCGTGCAGCGATCTCCCGTCCCGAACTATTCAAATCTTTGCTTCTGACTACCGCAGCAGGATTAAACGAGTTTGGCAGAGACTATCAAGATAATTTCTTTACTAAGCTAGCGGGTACGCCGATTATCGATCGCTTGCTCTATAGTACGGGAGTGGCTACCAGTTTTGGCATTCAAAGTTTTTTAGAACAAAGACAGTTTGCCAAAAAAGAGCGAGTATATCCTGAATTAGTTGAAGCATATTTGCAATCTGCACGGCAACCAAATGGAGAATATGCAGCCTTGTCTTTCGTGCGGGGGGATCTTTGTTTCGATCTGACTCAATATATTACTAGCTTAACCATTCCTACAGCATTAATTTGGGGAAAAGAATCAGAATATACTGGGCCTAAAGTCGGTCGTCTTTTACAAGAAATGAACCCCCAAGCGATCCAAATTATCTATCAACTAGATGATGTGGGTTTTACACCTCAATTAGAGCTTCCTGCTGTTACCATTGGATTGATTCGTAAATTTTTATCCCAACTAGAATCGATCTCTGACAAGAAACTAACAGTGGTAGATGAAAAAAGTTAGTGTAATTATTCCTGCTTACAATGGCGATCGATATATTAGCGAGGCGATCGATAGTGTTTTGGCTCAAACTTATACTCACTATGAAATCATTGTCGTCGATGATGGTTCTACAGATAACACCAGTCAAGTTGTCAAAGCATATGGCGATCGAGTTCGCTACATTTATCGAGAAAATCAAGGAGTAGCCTCTGCCCGTAATCTTGGTATAGAAAAAGCTGAAGGAGAATATATTGCTTTTTTAGATGCAGATGATTTCTTTTTACCAGAAAAACTAGCTAAGCAAATTACCTGTTTTGAAGCAGATTCTGCTTTGGGTATGGCGATCTCTGGTTGGCGTTTAGTGGATGCAGGAGGCAACAAAATTAGTGATGCCATGCCATGGAAGTATGCCCGTGAATTAAATTTAGCTACAGCAGTGCTGCACAAACCCGCTCGTCCCAGTGCTACGGTTGTTAGACGATCTTGGTGTAAAAAGATCGATGGATTCGATACTTCTCTAGCTAGTGCCGAGGATTTAGATTTTTTGTTACGACTGATATTAGCAGGTTGCAAAGCGACTTGGTTGCCAGAAATACTAACCTGTTATCGTCAGCATTCTGGTAGTTTGATGTCTGGCGGGAAAGCACTACTAAAAAATACTGAAATTGTGATGGAGGAGTTTTTTGCTCGTCCAGATTTACCAAAAAACATTTATCGATTAAAAAATCAAGAAAGATATCACTGTTTGGTTTGGCTTGCCTCGCGTATGTATTACGATGACTATCGGGCTGAGATGGCAGAATGTTTACAAAAATCTTTACATCATACAGACTTTACCCCCCAGAAAGCAGCTTTTAGCTGGATTAAAAGTTTTAAAAACTATGCCCTAACCTATGGGCATAAATTTGATGTCTATTCTTTAATTAACTCTGAAGCTTGGCAACAGAGTACTAATTCTCTTCCTTTTGCTTTACATAGCCTGCTACCCAAACCTAACTTAGATAAACCAACGGAAAACAAAATTTTACTCTACACTGACGATCTGGGAATTGGCGGAGTAAGACAATGTAACCACGCTATTATTTGCCATTTAGCTAATTTAGGCGAGCGGGTTACTCATGTCTATTATCCAGATGATAGCCCTTTAAGTCAAAAAGAACGAAATTTAGGAATCGAACAAATAGAGTTAGACTACCATGCGGGAATGGATATAACTCGCACGATGAAAGATTTACAGGGGGCAGGCAATATCTTTGCCGAAATTAAACCCGCCCTAATTATTTTTAGTGACGGTTGGCCTTTTTCTAATTTAGCAGCAAAGCAAGCAGCGGTTGAAATGGGAATTCCTTATATTATCGTCTTAGGATTTCTCGAACCAACTTGTATCAATTTTTCTCTTTACGATGGAGTACCCTATGCAAGTGCGGTTAATTACCATTATTCTCACGCTCAAGCTGTTATTGCCGTATCTCAAGAAAATTTGCAACTGCTACGCCAACTATTTAAGTTATCAAACCAAATAGGACAAGTTATTTACAATGGCAGACCATCTCATTATTTTGCTCCCTCTAATCTTTTAGTGCGTCAAAGTCTACGTCAAGAATTAAATATTCCCTCAGAGGCGATCGTCTGTTTTACTTCGGCTAGACTAGAACCAGTCAAAGGTTATCAGTACCAATTAGAGGCAATTCGTCAGTTACAAAATAGTGATATTTGGTCGCAACTTTATTTTGTTTGGGCTGGTACTGGTGCTGCCAGTGGCGATCGCAGTAATGAAGTAGAATTAAAACAAACAGTACAACAACTCGGAATAAGCGATCGAGTTATCTTTTTAGGACAGCGTTGGGATATTCCTCATTGGTTAGATGCTAGCGATATTTTTATTTTAACTTCCGAAGCAGAAGGAATGCCCTTATGCGTAATGGAAGCAATGGCAAAGGGATTACCTGTAATTGCCACTGCTGTTAGTGGAATTCCCGAAGAGTTGTGTGATACGGGGAAACTTCTAGCAGATCCCAAAATCGACTCCCAAAAAACTGTTCGAGAATTAGTCAAGACAATAGAGTTATGGGGATCTCATCCAGAATTACGTTACGCAATTGGTCGATCTGGCAAAAAAAGAGCGGAAGAATTATTTACAGAAGAAAAGATGGTTCGACAATATCAAAAAGTTATCGAACAGACATTAAACAAACAATCCTCAGTTCCTACAGTACAATTAAATCCAGAAAGAATTGATTTTATCAGAAAACGGTTTCTCTATAGCTACCTAGTCTGGCAAGCATGGAGAGAATATCGACAAGGAAATATGTCCGATCTGGCTAAGTTTCTACGACAAGCTCAGAAATTTACTCCTTTTGGTAATATCCATACTGTTTTGAATTGGATTACAAGTTTCTCGCAATATTCTGATAAGCAAGGAGAGAAAATAGATATTTACGCACTAATTAATTCTCAAGAATGGAAGCAAATAACAGAAAGAATTTATTCATCCTGATTTAGTTTTAGGTAATCTAGTTCCAAGTTTATCTACAAATTTTCGTCGAACTCACGTTCTAGTCTAGTCTGGTCGCATTGCCAAACATCATTACTCCCCTCTACTTCAAGCTCTCTTCGATCGCGAGTGATGTGGGTTAATCTCGAACCAATATAGCCAGAATTACGAGCCTTCAGTTTTTTCTGTTTGTCTTCAATGAAACGGTCTATATTATAACAATAAGCAAATGTTAGTTAATTTTGATTTGAATAGCTAAATATTGTTAATCTAAACAATAATCCAAGAGCGTAAACATTTCCATGTCCAATCGGGATGTTTTTGATAAAAACGTAATTCCCAATTAACCTTAGAATTTAGATCGATTAGTTCTGTTGCTAAAGATTTTAAATTTTCTCCATCTCGATAATCAAAATCATAAGCTACGCTAAGATGTAGCCAATCTTTTAATCTTAGTTTCTCTGTACGAGTTGGAGAATTTTCAATTTGGGTAAAGTTGATAATTAATTGTTTTAATCCATTAGCTTTTAATTCTAAACCGTGCCAATTTTCCCTAAAGGTTAATCCCTTAATTTCAATATCTAAAGATAAATTATTATTTTTGGCATTTTTATAAGCTCGATATAAAGCTTCAATATAAAAAGGAACTGAACTTAACTCATCGATAAAAAATCCTGTTAAAGTACAGTGAGGCATATACTTATGTGCTGTATTTTCTCCACATAGCTGAAGACTTTTTGTAAAATACACCTCAAGCCGATCGTTTAACTCTCCCACAGGACAAGCATAGATTATGAATTTAGCTCGATCGCTTATATATTTATCACTCATTATTAATTATTAATTTCTCTAAGCTACTCGATCGCCTTTTTTATAAACTTCTAAAATCCTGGGAACAATATTATCATCATGTACGGTCATAAAATCTGCTTTTTTGCCTACTTCTAAACTGCCAATTTCACTTTCTAAATTAATTGCTTTTGCTGAATTAATTGTAACTAATTTAATTGCTTCGTATAAAGGTTTTTGTGCTTGTTTACTAATAATAAATACCGATTGTAATAAACTTCTGGGGACATAATCAGAAGAGATAAGATCGACTAAATCTAATTCTATTAATTCCATTGCCGAAACATTACCAGAATGAGAACCCCCTAAAACTATATTTGGTGCGCCCATAAGTACGGATAAACCGTTGCTATGTGCTTCTTTAGCAGCATCGATAGTAGTCGGAAATTCCGCTAAAACTGCGCTTTCTGAAATTGCTTGTTGTACATGATCTACTGTGGCATCATCATGACTAGCAAGAGATATTCCTTTTTCTTGAGTCATTTTCACTAAAGCTTGTCGGTTTTCTTTAGCGTGTTTTCGTTGAGATTCCAAGCGCATATTGATAAACTCTTTCATCTTGGCTTCTGGTACGCCATGTTTGCCGATGTAGTATTGTTTATATTTATCGATATTGACGAACTGACGCTGACCAGGAGTATGATCCATCAAGGATATTAGTGCTAATAAGGGATGTTCTGAGTAGGGTTCTACAATTTGGTAGAGATGTTCGTAACCTAGTTCGCAACGCAAATGTAGTAAATGATCCGTGCTAAACCTTCCTGCTGCTTGTCCCTCAGCAACTACATCTATCATCGGTGCATAATGATGGAGGCGTAGAGAATCTTCTTTAGGGGTAACATCCCCAATAGCGATCGCGTCACAGACTGTAGTGATACCAGAACTAATCAAATCGCGGTCGTGATTCAATGCTGCTGCTTCTAGATGCCATCTTACCCCAGGACGGGGAGAGATACATTTTTCCAAATTATCGGTGTGGAGTTCAACTAACCCTGGTAAAAGATAATTCCCTTCTCCATTTTGTCCTTGAGAAACTATTCCTGGTTGAATATCGGCGATAATGCGATCGCGAATTACTAAAGTACCTAATACTTCTTCTGTAGGTAAGAGCAAACGATAGTTAGTGTAGATTTGTTCCTGCATTCTTAGTAATTCTTACATATATTATTTTGCAGTTTAAGATATTTGTTTTGCAATATAAGTTAAGCTAAGTTTAGCTTTGGGTTAAGTCTGATTTTCATGATATGACAAATTTTCAAAAGGAGAGCAAAATTCGATCTTATAAGTAGATGCATATTATTAGTTATAGGCGATTACGAGAATTTAGCAAAAAACATGGAGATAGTTTAGCTGCCTTAGATAACTGGTATAAAATTGCGAATAAGGCAAAATGGAATAATTTAATTGCCGTTCAAAAAGTTTTCCCTCAAGCAGAAGCAGTAGGCAATTTTACTGTATTTAATATTAAAGGAAATAAATACCACTTGATTGTCAGTATCGATTATGAAAAGCAATTAATTTATATTAAATATGTATTAACACACGCAGAATATGATAAGGAAAGGTGGAAAGATGACCCTTACTTTTAACTCGGAAAAATACAAAGAGTTACTTTGTCAGTATCAGCCTAAAGTTATTAAAACTGAAGTAGAAAATGAGGCAGCATTAAAAGTAGTCGAACAATTAATGCACTCCGATACTCGTACTCCAGAAGAAGATGACCTATACGCTTTATTGATTATTTTGATTGAAAAATTTGAACGAGAATATTATCAGCCAGGTGAAAAATCTAATCCACATTCAATCTTGAATTTTCTTATAGAACAAAAAGGAATTGAAAAAAAAGATTTAGTAGAGATAATTGGTTCTGAAGAATTACTTGCTGAAATTATCGATAAACAAAAAGAGATTAATAAAGCTCAAGCTAAGGCATTAGGAAAGTATTTTTATGTAGATGCAAGTTTATTCTTTTAATTTTTTACTACAGCTAATCTTAGTCATAGTAGCTTTTAGATTTGAGCGAACTATAAGCCATAATTCTTCATTGTCCATTGTTGATGATCCATTACTTACAACTCTTAATCAAAAGATAAATTAAGCCTACTCTTATCTTAATAAAAATCCTAGATAATACCCTACTGGTGTTGTTTTTAGGAGTGAAGGTTGACCACTAGTAAAGCGATCGAAGTTAAAGGCTTAACTAAAAGTTTTAAAGGAAAGCCAGCTTTAGATGAAGTTAGTTTTGTTGTTGATGAGGGTGAAATGTTAGCCCTCGTCGGTGCTTCTGGTTCGGGTAAATCCACTCTTTTGCGTAACCTTAATGGTTTGCAAAGTGCAGACAAAGGCTTAGTTAAAATATTTGATGCTTCTCTCCAAAATAACGGCAAAAACCATTCGCGGATTCGCCGTTTACGGAGTCAGATGGGCTTTATTTTTCAACAGTTCAACCTAGTTAGTCGCCTAACTGTACTAGAAAATGTTCTAATTGGTAATTTAGCCAAAGTTCCTCTGTCGCGATCGCTTTTCCGTCAATTTAGGAAATGGGAAAAGTATCGGGCTTTAGCAGCTTTAGAACGAGTTGGCATTCTCGAACAAGCTTATCAACGGGCTTCTACCTTATCTGGCGGACAACAACAAAGGGTGGCGATCGCTCGTTGTTTGGTGCAGGGGGCGAAAATTATTTTGGCAGACGAACCTATAGCTTCTCTCGATCCTGAGTCAGCCAGGAAAGTAATGGAACTGCTTTGCCAGTTAAATCAAGAAGGTATTACTGTAGTTACTTCTTTGCACCAAGTACAGATGGTTAGGCAATATTTTCCGAGAGCGATCGCGCTGAGGGATGGACGAGTAATGTTTGATGGTGCGGTTGAGCAATTAAATGACAACAGACTTACTTCTATTTATGGCTCGGCAGTAGAAGAATTAGTGTTGCGAGGACATGGAGATTTTGTCAAATATGAGGAGGAAGGAACAAGAAAAAAAGTAATAAGTAATAAGTAATGAGTAAGAGTTTTAACAATAACAACTAATAACTAATAACTGAAATCTTATGAAAAGACGTTCCTTTATTAAAAATGCTTCTGTGTTTGCTGGCTCTCTAGCTGCAACCAAATTACTATCGAGTACTGCTACGGCTCAAAACATTAAAGAACTCAACTTTGGGATTATCTCTACCGAATCTCAAGCTAATCAAAAGCCCATTTGGGAACCTTTTATTAAGGCGATGTCGGAACAATTGGGAATGCCTGTCAAAGCTTTTTATGCCACTCAATACGCAGGGGTAATAGAAGCGATGCGTTTCGGACAGGTACAGCTTGCTTGGTATGGTGGTAAATCCTATATTGAAGCTGCAAAAAGAGCAGAAGCAGAAGTATTTGCTCAAACTGTCGCCGATGATGGCTCGAAAGGCTATTATTCTCATCTGATTATGAATATAAACCATCCCGACTTGGCTAAAGCTAAGGCAATGGGTGGAGATAAATATGTTTTAGAAAATGCAGCTAATTTACAATTTGCCTTTAACGAGCCTAATTCTACTTCTGGCTACTTAGTACCTAAGTACTATGTATTTGCTCAGAACGGTGTGAATCCCAAAAAAGCGTTTAAACGGTTGATTTTTGCTGGTAATCACGAAGCTACTGCGCTGGCGATCGCTAATAACCAGGTAGATGTAGCAACTAATAATAATGAATCTCTCAGTCGTTTAGAAAAAACCAATCCTCAAGCTAGAGGTAATATCGATACTATTTGGACTTCTACTTTAATTCCTAGCGATCCTATTGCTTGGAGAAAAGACTTACCCGAAGATATCAAAGCCAAACTCAAAGACTTTTTCTATAACTACAAAGACGAAACCATATTAGGGGCTTTAGAATGGTCTGGATTCGATCCAGCAACCGATGAGATCTGGAATCCCATCCGCGAACTTAATATCGGTAAGCAAATTTTAGAAGTTCAGTCTAACGATAACTTGTCTGAGGCAGAAAAAGATAAGCAGATTGCGGAATTAGATCGACAACTAGAAGCGATTAAATAATTATGATGCGGTCAGAAAATACATCCGATTACCTTTCGATCGATAACAACCGACAAGAAAGAATATCTGTTGAAGTGTCACAGATGCTGGCAAAAGAAGCTAAGCGTGTCACTACAGGTAAAGTTATTTTCCTGGTTGCAACTATTGTTATTCTGATTGTTTCTTACAGACAAAGTGAATTAAACTTTCTCCTGCTATTTCAACGGGGGGGAAATATGGTTGAATACATCAAATCTTATTTTCCTCCCGACTTTTCCTACTGGAAAACTTATCTAGAAGATACTTTAATTACAGTGTCGATGGGTATTTGGGGGACGTTACTCGCTGCGATCGCTGCAATTCCTCTATCGGTATTAGCCTCAGAAAATGTCTGTCCTATCTGGATCGTACAACCTACCAGAAGGCTTTTAGATGCTATGCGAGCTATTAATGAAATTGTCTTTGCTTTAGTATTTGTCGTGGCTGTAGGGTTGGGGCCTTTTGCTGGCGTTATGGCATTATTTATTCATACTGCTGGTGCTTTAGGTAAATTATTCTCCGAAGCAGTAGAAGCGATCGAACCAGGGCAAGTAGAAGGAGTAAGGGCAACAGGAGCAAGTAAAATACAAGAGATTATCTTTGGCATTATCCCCCAGGTCATACCTTTATGGACTTCTTTTACTTTGTATCGTTTCGAGTCTAACGTTCGTGCTGCCTCTGTGTTAGGGATTGTTGGCGCGGGAGGAATTGGCGTTTCTCTTTATCAAAGCTTTCAATCTTTTGATTATGGTAAAGTCTGCGCTATTTTGATTATTTTAATTTTGGCTACTAGTATTATTGATACCATCTCGGCTAAGTTAAGAAATTGGCTAGTTTAAGTTCAATCTAAGTAAAGGTTATTACTGATTACCCTTCGGGCGGGGGCGCGTTCCCAAACGGAGGAAACCTCCGTGGGGTCGCCCCCGCTGATTACTGAGAACAGTGGTTGGAAAGTAACTTTTAATCGAGTCTACTCGGTCTAAAATTAGTGTGGTCTATCGATCTGAAAACTGCTGTAAATGAAGATTATTAAGTCCGTTTTTCCAGCCTTTTTTGAAATCCAATATAAGAAATTTTATTTGGGCTAGAGAAAAAGGATAGAATGCCTTCTCTTATTTTCTCTAGCTATTTTTATACAGGTAACTGAAGAAACCATAGAAGGGGATAATCTGGGAAAAAACCCAGGAGACAAAGACTTGTTAATTACTTGTATTTAATGTAGATTGATAATCGATCTAGATATCTAGACAAATTTTAACAGCAGTTCAAGATTAAATTAACAGCAAGTTAAACACATGAAACACCAGACAGAAAGGCAAGCTTGGATGAAGATCCTAGCTAAATCTTCTGTAATAAATATAGAACGACAGGTTCAAACTTTGGGTAAATTACCAGAGTATAGCTTTTTGCGATCGCCTGAAATAGGGTTGACAATGGTGAGAGGAAGGGCTGGAGGTACGGGAGAAGTATTTAACTTGGGAGAAATGACAATTACTCGCTGTGTTGTCAAGATCTTGAATGCTACTGGCTTTGGATATGTAGGAGGGCGATCTAAACGTCATGCAGAATTGGCTGCTGTCTGCGATGGTTTATTGCAACAAGATGAATGGTCTTTCAGAGTGCAAAATAAAGTCATTAAACCTCTACAAACAATCATTCAGCAAAAACAAGAGAAACAAAAACGTCAAACTGAAGCAACTAAAGTTGAGTTTTTTACGATGTTACGAGGCGAGTAAATTAATGGACAAGTAAATTAATAAACAATGGACAATGGACAGTTTTTTTGTTTTAAAAACTATGATTCGTTACGGAAAACAAGAAGATTTAATTCAACTTGATACTTTTGACATATTCGGAGGGGATCGCAAACAAGAAATTTTAGAACAGCGTCTACAAGTTTATATTTCAGAAAATAAAGTTATTGGCTATATTTCTATTCTTGAAAATAGTTGTTTATTCGGTCATCCTTTAATTACATTTCTCTGCGTACATCCTCAATATCGTCGCCAAGGAATAGCATCAACATTACTGTCAGCAGTAGAACAAAAGTATATTAAGCAAAAATTATTCATATCTACTGAGAGTAATAACTCAATTATGCTTAGTTTAATCAAAAAAAGGGGATATGTATTATCTGGTTCTCTATCAGGTCTAAATGAAGATGGTTCAGATGAAGTTTATTTTTATAAAACTTAATTCCATCAAAATTATCCATTATCAATTGTCAATTGTTAATTAAAACAGTGATTACCAATCTCCCAGGGTTTCAAGATTTAGTACACGATTCCCAGAGTACATTCAGAGTACTACTTAATGCTTTATCCAGACCAGGAACGATAAATAAAATTAGCGTACAATTAACCCCACCTACGGGATTAAATATAGCTTGCGCTGCTGCTTGTTTAACTTTGTTGGATTTAGAAACGCTTGTATGGTTGCAACCTGGATTAAATGAAGAGGTAAAAAACTGGCTATTATTTCATACAGGATGTCGCTTTACCGAAAAGACAAACCAAGCTGACTTTGCTGTTATTTGGAATCTGGATAATATGCCTAATTTATCCCAATTCAAACAGGGGACACCCATATATCCCGAAGATTCCACCACATTATTAATCATCGTAGGGACAAATAATGTCAGGACGATTCGCGAAACGCCCCAACTGACAGGCGCAGGTATTAATCAACAAATTACCATGCCCATCGATTTACCAGATTTATTCTGGCAACAATGGCAACAAAACCACAACTCCTATCCTCTGGGAATAGATATTTATTTCTTCTCTGAAGATAAAGTAGTCGGCTTACCGAGAACAAGCTGTAAAACAAATCAATAAAGTTCTAACTGAACTGATAACTGTTTACTGATAAGGTGATAACTGAAAAATGGCTTACGTAGCAGTAAAAGGTGGCGAACAAGCAATACAAAATGCCGAAGCTTTATTACAAGCAATGCGGAGGGGAGATAAAGATATTCCTGAATTATCCCTGGAACAAATAAAGCAACAATTGGCTTTAGCTGTTAACCGAGTTATGGCAGAAGGAAGTTTATATGACTGTGATTTAGCAGCTTTAGCAATTAAACAATCTTGGGGAGATTTAGTCGAAGCAATTTTTTTATTGCGGGCTTATAGAACTACTTTACCAAGACTTTATTATAGTAAGCCTTTGAACACAGAAAAAATGCAGGTTCAAAGACGTATTTCTTCTATTTTTAAAGATGTACCAGGAGGACAAAAATTAGGTGCGACTTATGATTATATTCATAGATTATTAGATTTTAAATTGGCAGCCGAAAATAACGAATATCATCCACCAAAAGCCGATAAAGATGGCAATAATAATGGAACAGTACCAAGAGCGATCGCCTCTCTTAACCAAGAGGGATTAATTCAATCCGAAAGCGATATTACCAATACAGATAATGAACCATTCGATCTTACCAGACAATCATTAAATACTCCAACAAATAGAGATGCCAGACTACAAAACTTAGCCCGTGCTGATGAAGGTTTTTTATTAGGATTAGCCTATTCCACACAAAGAGGATATGGTAAAAATCATCCCTTTGCAGGAGAAATAAGAGTTGGCGAAGTAGAGGTGATTATCGAACCAGAAGAACTAGGTTTTGAAGTGGCTATTGCTGATATTCAAGTAACCGAAGTTCAGATGGTAAATCAATTTAAAGGTAGCAAAAAATTACCACCCCAATTTACTCGCGGATATGGTTTAACGTTTGGTTATAACGAACGCAAAGCAATGTCTATGGCAATAGTCGATCGAGCTTTAAGGGCAAAAGAATTTGGTGAAAGTATTGAAGGGGTAGCGCAAGATGAAGAGTTCGTTTTATATCATTCCGATAATGTAGAAGCGCAAGGTTTTGTACAGCATTTAAAGTTACCTCACTATATTGATTTTCAGGCGGAATTAAATTTAGTTCGACAGATGAGGAAAGAACAAGGTAGAACCAAAATTTAGTACAAATAGAATTATAAATTATTTATTCTTACATATATGTATCAAATCGAAACAGGTTTTAACTTTGCCTATCTCGACGAACAAACCAAGCGATCGATCCGTCGTGCTATTTTAAAAGCTGTCGCTATACCTGGACATCAAATACCTTTTTCTTCTCGCGAAATGCCAATGTCTTACGGATGGGGTTACAAAAAAATATGACAAAGTAGGACAGTCGCGGAAGGGGGCTTTTACATCAAGTTTTTGATTAAGGTACATTGACCAAGGTTTATTGAAGCCCCCTTCGCGGACAAATTGCCCCTCTTTTTTGCTTGTTTGTTAGCGGGACTTTGACAGTTTTTACCTACCAAAAAGGGGTGAAAGCCTCACCAGACGGCGATTTAACCTCGTCGAGGTTAAATCGCCTGAAACCCAGATATATTAACGGTACTTAAACAAAAATTAAGCCCAAACAAAGCCACAACTCGCTTTGTAAGCTGTATATACGTGCCGATTTTGGTTAAGCCATTCGACAAAACGATATGATATAGCTGTACGAAATGACGGTCTT
>JBFRWK010000251.1:0-13482 GCA_051439545.1 Xenococcaceae cyanobacterium
AGTCTTATTTTTTCGTCCTTGTGAGGACAAAATCCTCATTTTTTAGTATTTTTGTACTGAAAAATTAGCCGAAATGGGGAGGATTTTGTCCAAGACTGTCCATCTTTGTCATATTTTTTTGTAACCCTCAAACAACTGCTACAGATGAATAGTGGCTTAGAATTTCAGGAAAATTGCGAAGAACCTCTAGCAGACTGCCCTCAGATGCTATTTAATGCTAAAAATATGGCAATCTACGGCGAAAGTAAACCTCTAATTAAAGAACCAGGTAGCGATTGGGATTACGCTAGCGGTACAAGCAATATTCTTTCAGGGATTATCCGCGATACAGTAGGAGGAACAGACTTAGATTATCTAACCTTTCCTCACCGTGCTTTGTTCGATCGCTTGGGAATGTCTAGCGCAGTTATCGAAACAGATAGCACGAATAACTTTGTTGCTTCTTCTTATATGTATGCAACTGCTAGAGATTGGGCGCGTTTTGGTCTTTTGTATGCCCAAGACGGTATCTGGGAAGGCGATCGTATTTTACCTGAAGATTGGATAGAATTTAGTAGAACATCAGCGACCGTAGCTAACGAGAGATACGGCGCGCATTTTTGGCTAATCAAAAACTATCCCCAGCAAAAACCTTTACCTGAAGACCTTTTTTTGGCAGACGGTTATCAAGGGCAATCTGTAATTATTATTCCTTCACGGAAATTAGTTTTAGTGCGTCTCGGTAAAGACGGATGGGAAAAAAGAAAAGCTGTCGAGCAATTATTAGCAGCTATAGACAAGTAAATTCATATAATTAAAATTATGTTTTGGAAATCGGATTTGGTGTGATGCTAAAAGCTAAAAGCTGATAGCTCAAAGAAGATACTTATTCTCTAGTTGACGATCTATGTCTCGATCGATCTCGATCTAATTTACTAGCCTTAATAGCGATAAATGGAGGATTTTCTTGAAAAAAATCCCAATATCCAGGTGTGGCAGAATCTGGGATCGAAGAATCTGGCTCTTGAAACTCAAGTTCAAGACCTGCTCCCAAAGCAGCATCTCTATAAGTCTGAGGACTCCACCAATAGTTAGTAATCTTTAACTTTACTGGTTCGCTCAATGTCCAGACAACTTTTGAACCTTCTTTGCGTGGGGATTCAAACTCTTTTAGAAAACCATATTTATCATAACTAGAACAAAGATGTTCTGGACTAAATGGATTATCATTGATACCGAGAAAAACCCCTTCTGGTTGTAAGGCATCTGCAATAGTTAAAAAGAAGTTTTCTAGTTCTTTTTTTGTTTGGGCATAATTGAGAATCCAGAACCCAATTACCACATCGAAAGTCTCTGAGGAACGGAAATATTGAGCGTCTGCAACTTCAAAATTAATGCGAGAATCATCTTTCCATCTCTTCTGAGCCAATTCTATTTGATCCTGAGATAAATCGATCGCTTTGACAAAAGCAGGAGATCGATCGACTATTGCATTCAGGTAAAAACCTCCTCCACAGCCGAGATCGAGAATTTTCGCTTCAGCAGGGATTGACTGTAGTAGTCGCTTGACTGTCGGTAACTCGAACACTTTACGCCATTTTGCTTGCTTTGTTTTTTCATAGATTGAAGCAAGACCATCGTAACCCGTCATTTCAGTGTTAGGAATATTCGTTCTCATCTTATAATAACCTTTGTGTTATGAGGCAATCTAAAGATAACAATCAAGAAGAAAGTCTCTCGTACCGTTAATGGTTTTTAGACAAATTATTTGTATGAGTATTATGCAGTTAGCCAAAAAGGAGTAAAAGGGGGAAAATTCAGGGATTTTTTCAGGTATTTTTGATATTTAAATATTGATAATTTGGTAGCGATTATCGATCGCTCTTGGATATTTGGAGTTTAATTCCATGAGTTTTTGGGGAATAGATTAAGAGTTGTAGGTATAAATTTTATAAAATGTCTCAGTAAAACTGCTTAAGGCAGCTTATATTGAAGCTAATAAATAAATCATGGATCGAATCAAACCCAAAAATGAAAAAACAAATTGCGATCGCGCAGCGCCAGCCCTTCGGGCTGATCGCAGCCATAACTCTTTCTCCTTTAATCTTACCTATCTCGGCAGAAGCAAGTAGTTTTACACGAATCAATGTTTTTGGAGATAGCTTAGTTGAAACTGGTAATTTATTTAATTTGACTGGTTTACCCCCCAGTCCACCTTATTTTGAGGGACGTTTTTCTAATGAAGAAATTTGGGTAGATATCCTCGCAGAAACCTACGATCTCAACCCCATTTTAGCTTCTGAATTAGGTACAATAATTCCTACAGAAGGGGTTAATTTTGCCTTCAGTGGTGCAACTACAGGATTGACTAACATAGGAGGTAATGCTTTACCTGGATTACAGCAACAAATTGAAGCATTCAGAGATTTAACAGCTATAGCTCCAGCAGATGTCGATGCTTTGAATATTATCTGGGCAGGAGCTAATGATTATTTTCAAGCTTTACCTAGTTCTGACGGTGCGATTGTACCTCTAGCAGAAGTACCAGAACAAGCAACTGAAAATTTAGCATCGGCAGTAGAATCGCTTTATGAAGTAGGGGCAAGAAATTTTTTAGGAGTTAATTTGCCAGATTTAGGGGAAACTCCCTTTACCGATTCCTTAAATCAATTTTTTCCTGGTATTGCCAGTCAGCTTAATACTCTAACAGGAATACATAATTCACTTTTAGATCGGCAACTAGACAATTTAAGTTTATTACCTGAAATTGAATTGACAACTCTCGATGCTAATTCTCTTTTTCGGAGCATTATTACTGAACCGAGTCAATTTGGTTTCTCTAATATAAATAATTCTTGTTTGCTTAACTTTCAGTCAGGATTTATGTTTGATGGTGTGTGCGAGAATCCTAATGAATTTGTATTTTGGGATGATATTCATCCTACTAGTGCTACCAATCAATTGATAGCACAACTAGCTAAGAATACTCTGCAAGAACAAGAACAAGAACAAGTTCCCGAACCTAATAATGTTCCGAGTTTACTGCTATTCGTTAGCTCGATCTTTACTTGGTTGGGTTACTCTCAATTTAGACCAACCTTAGAGAAATTACTGAGAAATTAGCTTATTTTTCAGCTACATAGCCGATGACATAGTAGCAAGAAAAAAGCTATGTGTAAATTTAGAGGAAAGAAAATCCGATCGATTTAGATAGCTTCAATATTGTTGGTCTCGGCGATCGCATATCTCCTGTCTGGAGTTGAGGGTAAGATAATGGTAAAGCAAAAAGATAATAAATCTACTAGTTTTGCAGAAAGAATTTTAACTGCTGTAATTATTACTTTGCTAGTAGTAGGATATCAAAAATTATTTTCAGTTACTAAAATAGCTCCTTCTTTAATACTAGATGCAGAGTTAGAAACATTTTTAAAACAAGAATAAGTAATAATAGTTACTCAATTCAATTAAAATTCGATCGCTAAAATCTCTGCTTTTCACTCTCAAAGAGATTCAACGAAAATTTGGTTACGATTAGGATCGCCCAAATAAGGAATAGAAGATTGAGTTAGATCGAGTTTGTCTAACTGCCAATGTTGAGCCAAACGCTGTAACAGTCGGTCTTGTTCTTGTCTAAAATACTCGATTTGACTGCCACTATTGATAATAGCAAACCAAATTCGCCCGCGATCGCTAGTGGGAATTACTCCAGCTAAAGCACTGACTTGATTGAGAGTTCCTGTTTTTAGGGCAGTACCCGTAGGAATAGAGCGATTTTCCATCGTACCGACTCCATCTCTACCAGACAGAGGAAATAAATCTACTAGATCGAGACTATGCCCTTTGAGTAATCGCTCGATCGCCATTAGCATCTGACAGGCAGCATGAGGCGCAATCTTATTTTCTTCCCCTAAACCAGAACCGTTAATTAAAGAAATATCTTCCCTCGATACTCCAGCAACTTCTTGAGCAATACTCATTACTTTACTCGCTCCGCCAACAGCATCTGCTAACATCTGCGCTATGTGGTTATTACTATAGATATTCATTTGTTGCAGAATCTCCCCTAGAGGCAAAGATTGATGACGAATCAATAATTGTTTTTCTGCTGTCGGCAAAACCTGCTTCCCTACTCCACCATCGATCTTAATTTGCGGACGGAGAGTACCCAAAGGAAGAGTTAAATATTGCCTGGACACTTCTACTGTCCATAGTCGCTCGTTTAAACTTTTGAGTAATAATTCTCCTGCTACTAGAGAGTTAGATTTGTAGTTCATATAAAACTTATCGTTAACAATTAGTTTGCCAGTAACCTCACGAATTCCTAATTTTTGTAAAGAATTGCCAAGCACGATCGCCTCTTCCCAGACAAAAAAAGGATCGCCATCGCCTTCAACCAATAAATCTCCTTGTAATACCCCGTTATTAATCTCTCCCGCAGCATAGATTTTAGTTTCAAATTGATAATCTACGCCGTAAGTAGATAAAGCTGCCAAAGTGGTGGCAATTTTAGTTAAAGAAGCTGCCGATCGCGCTTGAGAACCATTATGAGCGAATAATTTACCCCAATCTGACTGAATCCAAACTCCTTGTTGACTCGGACTGATGCCCTTACTTGCTAAAGTTTGTAAATAATCTTGAATTATTGTTTCAACGACAGAATCCCGACTAACTTCAGGCAAAATAAAAAGTTCTGTATTCTGCCAAGATAATAACTCCATTGGTTCTAGATCTACTGAGGATCTACCAAAGATTTCTGACAAGAAACTAATGATACCAAAGCTAATTATCTCCAGCATTAATAACGATTTCCTCCTCGCTCAATTGATTAATAATTAACCACCAAACACCATTTATAACGCAACTTAAAGTTAAATTAAATCAACCAAAACGGGATTAATTAGTGATCTTCCACGAAGACTGTTAAAATTTGTAAGGCTTCTATAAATTTTCTCAATGGGATTAAAGCGCGCAAGAATTGCAGTAGATGCTATGGGTGGGGACTACGCCCCAGATGAAATAGTTGCTGGAGCGATCGAGGCTTCAGCAGAATTGGATGTAGACATCTTACTAGTTGGCGATCGCCAGCAAATTGAATCTTATCTCCATAAGCACGGAGGGATTAACCAATCTGGGATAGAAATTATCTCTGCTGATGGGGTAGTAGATATGGAAGAAGATGCCCTAACAGGGATTCGACGCAAACCAAAAGCGTCAATTAATGTAGCTATGGATTTGGTTAAACGGCAAAAAGCTGAAGCAGTTGTTTCTGCTGGACATTCAGGGGCAGCAATGGCATCGGCTTTACTCCGTTTAGGCAGATTAAAAGGGATCGATCGCCCCGCTATCGGTGCGGTATTTCCAACTATTATGCCAGGAAAATCGGTAATTGTTTTAGATGTGGGGGCTAATGTAGATTGTAAGCCTAAATATTTAGAGCAATTTGCTTTGATGGGAACGATTTACAGTCGATATGTTTTGGGTATTCAAGAGCCTAAGGTCGGTTTAATTAATATAGGCGAAGAATCTTCTAAAGGTAACGAACTTTCGGTTAAAACCCATCAATTACTTCAAGACAATCCACAGATTCCTTTTGTGGGTAATGCAGAAGGTAGAGACGTGCTGTCTGGTGAGTTTGATGTCATCGTTTGTGATGGCTTTGTCGGTAATGTCTTGCTGAAATTTGCCGAGGCAGTAGGAGAGGTAATGCTGCAAATTTTGCGAGAAGAACTACCTAGAGGATTGCGGGGTAAACTAGGAACGGCTATACTCAAACCAAACCTGCGTAACATCAAACAAAGAATCGACCATGCAGAACATGGTGGTGCTTTACTTTTTGGTGTAGCAGGAGTTTGTATTATCAGTCATGGAAGTTCGCGCTCGTCTTCTATCTTTAATGCTATTCGTCAGGCAAAAGAAGCGATCGAAAATCAGGTATTACAAAGAATCAAAGACTACAACGAGCAACATCATGAAGAAGCCCAAAGTCAACCAAAAACGGCTTCTGCCAGTTAAAATGTGCAAATAATTTAAAATTTAAATTCCCCAAAATATAAGTAAGGGAGAAGAACATTGGGCAAATTAGGCGCAGGTATAGCAATTAGAGGCATTGGTTCGGCTGCACCAAAAGCAATTCTCAGTAACGAACATCTCAGTCAGATGGTAGAAACTTCTGACGAGTGGATTAGTACTAGAACTGGGATGAAAAAACGCCATATTGCTACAACTACCGAATCTTTAAGTCAAATATCGGCTCAAGCAGCAGAAAAAGCCCTGTTTATGGCAGGAATTACCGCAGCAGAGCTAGATTTAATTGTTTTGGCGACTTCTACCCCTGACGATCTCTTTGGTAGTGCCTGTCAGGTACAGAGTCTAATTGGCGCAACTAAAGCAGTCGCTTTTGACTTAACCGCAGCCTGTTCTGGCTTTATCTTTGCCTTAATTACTGCTTCTCAATTTATTCGTACTGGGGTACATCAAAATGTCCTAGTTATTGGTGCAGATGTTTTATCTCGTTGGGTCGATTGGCAAGATCGTAATACCTGCGTACTCTTTGGGGATGGAGCAGGGGCAGTAGTTTGTCAGGGAATTGAAAAAGGCGATCGACTTTTGGCTTTTGAAATGTATAGTGATGGTAGCCAAAATAACAGTCTCAATCTTGGCTATATAGGGGAAAATAAACCCTTAGTCGAAGATATCGAAGCAAGTATTGGTACTTATCGCTCGATCTCCATGAATGGAAGAGAAGTATATCGTTTCGCCGTGGCTAAAGTACCAGAGGTAATCGAAAAAGCCATGTTCCGCGCCAATATAACCTCAGAGCAAATAGATTGGCTCTTACTGCATCAAGCTAATCAAAGAATTATGGATGCAGTAGCTCAAAGGTTAAAACTGCCCAAGGAAAAAATTATTAGTAATATAGCTGAGTATGGCAATACTTCTGCTGCGTCTATTCCTCTCGCTTTAGATGATGCGGTGCGCCAGGGTAAAGTCAAACCAGGAGATATCATTGCTGCTTCTGGTTTTGGTGCAGGACTTACTTGGGGTTCGGCAATCTTTAAATGGGGCTAATTTGAGTAGTGAGTAGTGAATAGTGAGTAGTGAGTAGTGAGTAGTTAGTAGCGGGGCGACCCCGCGACGACGCAAGTCGCAAACGGGGCGTATAAACTCCGCAGCAAAGCTACGGAGACAGCCCCTTGGTAATGCGCCCCGCCCGAAGGGTGAGTAGTGAGTGCGCTACGTAGTAATATATAAACTTTGACAAGACATTTAATTATCAAATAGTAGAAAAAAAGTAAATTATGACAAAAACAGCATGGGTATTCCCAGGACAAGGTTCACAAGAAGTAGGTATGGGTATCGATTTAATCGATATTCCTCAAGCAAAAAGAAAATTGACCATTGCCGAAGAAATATTAGGTTGGTCTGTTATCGATATTTGCCAGGGAGATAAAAAAACGTTATCGCGTACCCTCTACAATCAACCTTGTCTTTATGTCATTGAAGCTATTTTGGCAGATTTATTGGCAGAAAAAGAAGGATTACCTCAGTTAGTTGCTGGTCATAGTTTAGGAGAATATGTTGCTCTGTATGCTGCTAAAGTCTTCGATTTTCAGACAGGACTAAACTTAGTCAAAAAGAGAGCAGAATTGATGGATAAGGTTGGTGAAGGTAGAATGGCAGCCTTAATGAAATTCGATCGCGCTAAATTAGAACAAATCATTGCAGAAACTCCCGATGTAGTTATCGCTAATGACAATAGTGCTGGACAAGTGGTGATTTCTGGTTTACCCGAAGCAGTAGAAACGGCAGTAGCAAAAATAAAAGCTAAAAGAGCAGTAACTTTAGAGGTTTCTGGTGCTTTTCATTCCCCTCTAATGCAACCAGCTTCAGAAAAATTCCAATCGGTTTTAGAAGCTGTTAATTTTGCAGATGCTCGTATTCCCGTGCTTTCTAATGTCGAGCCAACAGCTACTACTGACGGAAAAGAGTTAAAACGACGTTTAGCAAGGCAAATTACTGGTTCAGTCCGTTGGTGGGAAATTATGTTGCAGTTTTCCCAAGAAGGAGTCGATCGAGCCGTAGAAATAGGGCCTGGTAAAGTATTAACAGGCTTAATCAAAAGAACTTGTAAAGAGATTGAATTAGTTAAGGTAAGTAGTTTTACCCCTGAAGTATTGAGTGTTTGATAAAAAAGCTCTTAGCTACTTTTTAAAATGTGGACAGCTTGTGTCGAAACCCTAAGCTCAAAACCCATTCAGAAAATTTCTATTTCTTTTGCCGATCGACAGCTTACTTACTCAGAAGTAATTGACTTATGGCAGAATAATGCTGCTTTTAACTCCTTTTTTACCTCTTTGTTAGCCGAAGCTCCATTTTATGCCTATTTTTGGGAAACACCACCAATTAGTCTCAGGAATGTCGATCGAGTCTTTGAGTTTGTCTTAGTGGATAGTCCTCAACTGGCTAGGGTTAAATCAGATTCAGCTTCTTTTCGGCAATACTTTCAATCTGCACTAGGGGAAGAAATAGTTACATTTCCCAATCTCGGTAACGATGCTCTACTCGTTGTTCCCTGTCCTATTACAGAAATATCTGCTTATCCTCATCTTGCTGCTTTTGTGCGCCAAGCACCCCCTTCTCAGCAGCAAGCATTATGGCAGATGTTAGGTCAAGCGATCGCCGAAAATATAGATAACCAACCTACTTGGGTTAGTACCTCAGGTTTAGGAGTTTATTGGCTGCACTTTAGGTTAGATTCTTATCCCAAGTATTACACTTTTAATCCCTATAGAATCGAGAATTAATAACGAATTTTTAAAGTAACAAAACTGGTGACAACCAATTCTCCTCCAAGAACAGGAGTACTACTAGATGCCGATTGATTTCTGTAAATCATTCTCCTTGCTTGGGGAGGGTTAGCTCCATTAACTTGAATACCAATAATCTCTTGACTACTAAAGTTTAAAGCTTCTAAAACCACCTCAGCCTCTTGTTGCGCTTCTACAGTTGCTTTGCGCAGTGCTTCTTTCCGTGCCGAAGCAATTTCTGCTTCTGTTGCTGTAAAGCTCACATCATCGATCCTCATTGCTCCAGCTTGCACTACTTCATCTAATAATGTACCGACTTCTTCTGTGGGTATCCGAAAGCTGACTGTATTTATGCCAGTGTAACCGATTAAATTTCTTTGATTATTATCATCTTTGTTGTAATTTGGTCGTAAGCTGATATTTTGGGTTTGCAATCTTTCGACATTCCTATCGCCCAAAAATTCTAAGACAACCGATGTGCGTAGGGCAACTTCTTGCTGTACTTCTTCTGCCATTTCTCCTTGAATTTCTACCCCCAGACTAACTTGTGCTAAAGTAGCAGGAATTCTTTCTACTCCTTGCCCTCTAACACTTAAAGTCCTCAATACTTGTTCTGTTCGAGCCATAGCTAGACTAATTAAAGCATAATTGAAAAAACTGCCTACTGGCTTAATATTAGGTTAGATTCCTATCCCAAGTAGGACAATTTTCAACCCTATAGAATCGAGAATTAATAACGAATTTGTAAAGTGACAGAACTTGTTATCGCTTGTTGTCCACCAATAACAGGAGTAGTTGCATCTGCTGCTGATAAGCTTGCCATTCGCTCTCTTTGAATGATTTGAGGTTGAGGAGTCCTCGCTCCATTAATTTGAATACCGATAATCTCTCGACTACTAAAGTTCAAAGCTTCTAAAACAGTATTAGCTTGTTGTTGTGCTTCGACAGTTGCTTTGCGAAGTGCTTCTTGCTCTGCCGAAGCAATTTCTGCTTCTGTTGCTGTAAAACTGACACTGTCAATTCTGGTTGCTCCAGCTTGTACTGCTCTGTCTAATAATGACCCTGCTTCTTCTATGGGAATCCGAAAGCTGACGGTATTAGTACCTACATAACCAATCAAACTCCGTCGGTCGTCATTATAGTTGTAACGTGGTTGTAAATTAATCCCTTGAGTTTGCAGTCTTTCGACATTACGCTCGCGCAAAAATTCGACTACAGCAGTTGTTCGTCGGGCGACTTCTTGCTGTACTTCTTCTGCTGTTTTTCCTTGAACTTCTACCCCCAGACTAATTTCTGCTAGAGTTGCAGGAATTCTTTCTACTCCTTCTCCCGTAACACTTAGAGTTCTTAATACTTGTTCTGGTTGAGCCATAGCTGGATTAATAGGAGCATAATTTAACAAACTGCCTACTATAAAAGCCAAACATAAACCCTGACAAATTGACATTAATCGCTCGTTTTTTTTTATTTTTAAGTAACTTTTCACAGTGAATTCTTTAAATAGTAAATTGAATGTTATTTATCTCTAATGAAGATAAACACAGACAATATAGACGAGACAAGTTTGGGTAAGGTTTCCTAAAAAAATTTAGATACCATTAAAAAAAGTTATAGTAGTGTTACCGTAATTTTTGCTGCGATCGATTAATAACCCTGGAATTTCTGTTGGTTGCCAGAGTTTACGATTATGTTCTACAGCAATTTCTCCTGTTAAAGATAATAATTGATAGTTGGCGATCGCTTTTAAAACTGGTAAATATAAATAACTATCATAGGGAGGATCGAAATAAATGCGATCGAACTTATCTCCTGCTAGATTCTTAAGTTTAACCAAGACATCTCCCCGCAATACCTGCCATTTTTGTTCGGGTCGAGCAATTTGTTGCCAGTTTTGTTTGATAATATTACAAGCCCGTCCATTTTTTTCGATACCTACTACCCTAGATGCCCCACGACATAAAGCTTCTGCTCCCATCGAGCCATTGCCCGCACACAAGTCTAACCAGGAACAATTTTCTATCTGACTTCGCCAAATATTAAATAAAGCTTCCCTGACTCTAGCCGATGTAGGACGGGTAGCTTGCCCTGGTAAAGTTTTTAATTGTCGATTACCATAAATTCTCACGTTATTAGTTTTCAGTTATTGGTTATCAGTAGGCAAATAAATTGGTATAAAGCTATATTGAACCTGTCTTTGTAATCTTTATATATATTTTTATTTTTTTGCGTCTTACTCAAAAATGAATAAGTTAAGAGCGGTCTCGATCGGTATATTTTTAAGTTTACTAGTCTTGGTAACTGGTTTTTGGTTCAATCAAACTCATGTTTTAGCCCATCGTCCTCATGATGATGTTTATGCAGTTAAACTATCTGGTGACTATCAGCAAGACCAGTCTGTATTTATGATAGTCCGTGGTAATTTGCTCAAGTCTACCGATGGAGGGATAACTTGGCAGCGATTAACCGCAGGAATTGATAATCGCGGGCGACTGCTTAACCTCACGATCGCCAGACAAAACCCCCAAATTCTCTATATTTCTGCTAGGGGAGATGGTATTTATAAGTCAATAGATGGAGGAGAAAGTTGGTTTAAAGTCAATCGGGGTTTGGATAATTTGCAGTTAGATTTACTTTTAACTGATTCTCAGGGTGAAAGAGTTTTAGCAGCAGGAGAAGAACAAGGACTTTATTACAGTGATAATGGAGGAGAAAATTTCCGTGAAGCGATCGCAGAGCGCAAAATTACTGCTTTAGCCTTTAATTCGTCTCGCACCGAGGAATTATTAGTAGGCGATCGACAAGGAGAATTATATGTGTCCCTAGATGGAGGTCAAACTTGGCAACAAAGGGCAAAAATAGGTAAAGGTTCGGCAATTAAAGCGATCGCTGTTTCTCCTCAAAATCGGACTATCTATGTCGGTACGGAAGAAGAAGGGGTTTGGCAGAGTCAGGATGACGGGCAAACTTTTACTCCTATCGATGGAGAAGATGCGCCAGTTAGTATCAAAGATATAGTGATTGGTAATGATAATCGGACTTTGTTAGTATCCGAACGCAATCAAGGAGTTTTTGCCCTAGAAAGTGAAGCTAAAGGTTGGACAAAATTAAGTCAAGGATTAACCAAAGATGGGCAAGCAGACGAACCAAATTTTCAAAGACCTCATTTTGGCGATCTAGCTATTTCTCCTAATTTTGATGAAGATAAAACTCTATTTTTAGCTGGTTTTAACGGTTTATTCAAATCCACCAATGGCGGTGATAAGTGGAGAGAATTAGATGCCCTCTCTGCCAGAATAGTAGTAGGTTTAGCTATTTCTCCTAATTATGCCAATGACTCAACCCTAGCAGTAGTTAATTATGTAGGAGAAGCCTATATTACCCGCGATGCAGGGAAAACATGGCAACCAATGTATAAAGGGATGGAAATACCCCGTTTTACCAAGAGTTGGCAAAAACCAAAAGACGATCCCCGCCGTTTTTTTGATATCGCTTTTTCTGGTAACTATAGTGAAGATGGTCAAATATTTTTAGGTACGTTAAGAGACTATTTACTTAAAAGTAGCGATCGCGGGGAAAATTGGCAGCTTATCCACTTACCCAAATCCCCTGGTTACATTCGTGGCAATATGGTTCTTGTTTCCCCTAATTTTGCTGTAGACGGAACAGTGTTTTTCGCCACAAATCGGGGTCATCTCTATCAGTCTAGAGATGAGGGAAATAAGTTTTCTTTTGTCGGCGAAGTGGGAAAACCAATCTCTAGTATTGTTATATCCCCTAACTTTGCTAATGATTATACTTTTTATGCTGCTAGTGGAGAGAAAATTTATAAATCGATCGATGGGGGTCAGACTTGGAAGAATATCATTGACAAGCCTGATTTTAATGAATTTTGGTTAAAATTAGCTATTTCGTCTCAATATAGTGAAGATAATACCATTTTTGCGGGAACAGACCTTCATCTTTATAAAAGCGAAGATGGAGGCGATGTTTGGCGTGAATTACCTCCTGCTAACTATGGTGGAGGTGGAATAGTCGAAACTATTGCCATGTCCCCTAATTACCTCCAAGACCAAACATTCTTTGTCAGTATTAAAGGTAAAGGTGCTTGGAAAAGTATAGATGGGGGTGAAAGCTTTACTCCTGTAGGCAAATTAGATAATTATTTACTGCCTTTTTCCCATCTCAATGGAGTTCATTCTGCCCCCAGTACGATTCAATTTTCCCCTGCTTATAGTGAAGAAGATAATACCCTTTACGGTTTTGGGTTACCCCAAGCAAGTATTGTAAAATCGACCGATGGAGGCAAAACTTGGCAAGCGATCGATATTCCTCCCGCAGCAATTTTTACAGACTATAAAAATAATCAGTATGACTTGCTGACTACGATTTCTTTGCATTTTTTGGTATATCGCGTGCTTTTTGTAAAGTTTATCTTGGCTGCCACAGCAGGAGCGATCGGTTATTGGCTAACTGGAAAATTAAAATTAGATAGGTTGCTACTGTTTAACCAGATTGCTAGTTTTGCAATCTGTTTTGCCCTCGTCTTGTTTATTTTAGTTAAGTTGTAGCAACTGTTGACTTCTAGTGGTCAATTTATTATACATACTTATACAAAGCTATAAATAATGTATAAGTATGCGACCCCATGAATTTGCGGAACAAGTAGGAGTATCGGTAGAGACATTGAGAAGATGGG
>JBFRWK010000252.1:0-3416 GCA_051439545.1 Xenococcaceae cyanobacterium
ATTAGTAGTGGTGGATTTGGGGAAACCTTTTTAGCCCAAGATACCCAAATGCCTTCTGGTCGCTACTGCGTAATTAAGCAACTTAAAGTAGTTACAAATAATCCTGATATTTACCAAGAGGTACTACAACGCTTTCAACGAGAGGCGGCCATTTTGGAAGAATTAGGCGAGACTAATACTCAAATACCTAAATTATATGCTTATTTTAGCGATACAGCAGGTCAATTTTTCTTAATACAAGAATGGATAGAAGGAGAAACCCTGGCAAAAATAGTAGAAACTAGGGGCAAAATGACAGATGGTTATGTTCAGAAAATGCTGATTAGTTTACTATCGGTTATTGATTATATACATAGCAAAAATATTATTCATCGAGATATTAAGCCGGAAAATATTATTTTACGTCAAGCAGATGATTTGCCAGTTTTAATAGATTTTGGGGCAGTAAAAGAGTCTATTTCTACAGCTATTAATTCTGAAAAAAATACACCTGTTTCTATTATGATTGGTACTCCTGGATATATGGCTTTTGAACAAGCTGCGGGAAGACCAGTTTTTGCAAGTGATTTATATAGTTTAGGATTAACAGCAATTTATTTACTGACAGGAAAAGTTCCTCAAGATTTGGAAATGGATTTACAAACGGCAAAGATTATTTGGCAGCAATATACTAATAATTTAACTCCTAAATTAGCCGGAATTTTAGAGAAGGCAATTGAACCTAATATTAGCGATCGCTTTGCTACAGCTAGAGAAATGTTGGAAGCTTTACAGTCTGATTCGATTCAGGTTTTTACCAATGAAACAAAACAGTCTTCTCCATCCTTAGTAGTTGTCAATAATCTTGAGCAAAAAACAACTGTAGATAAACATTTAGAACTACCTTCAACTCAACTATCTATCAGTCGGATAAATTGGCAGAAAACTGTAATTATTAGCAGTGCTATTGGCAGTTGTTTTTTGATTGGTATTTTGCTCAAAAATACCTTACTTAAATCAGCCCAATCAGAATTAGAAATACCAACCTTTCCCACACCACCTACCACAGAATTACTAACATCAATTTCTCAACCACAAGCTAAAAAATTAATCCAGAATTGGTTAAATGCAAAAAAAGATATATTCGCTCCTCCCTATAATCAAAAACTTGCTGCTGAATTGACAACAGGACAAGTGTATGATACAATTATGTCCTCAAATGGAGCGATCGCCTGGTTAAAAGAAAACAATGCTTACTATCAGTATGGAGTTCAAAAAATAGACAGTATTGAATATTTTTCAACCCAAGGAAATCAAGCAACTATTCAAGTCAAAGTTACTGAAGAATATCAACTATTTAAAAATAAGGAATTAGAAACTAAAAGGTCAGGTTCATCCCAATTAACCGTTATCTATAATTTGCAATTTATAAACGGCAAATGGAAAATAGCTAGTTCGAGAATTCTTTAGAGAACAGAGATTAGATTAACCATACATCCAGATGCTAAATTAGGATGAGGATAAATTCAGTCTCAAAACTAAATTTCGAGGAATTATGTCCAATACTGAAATGAGCGATTGGGATATTTCCCAGCTAAATCGTAGACATTTTATGAAACTGTCTGCTGCTGGCGTTGTCTCTTTAGCAGCAATGGAACTATTACCAGAGGCAACCAAGAATGCTAGTGCTGATACGGTAAATGGTAACTTTGAAGAAAAGTATCAAATTTTCGTGCCTGTTGAAACTGCTCGATGGGGTGGCAATCAAAGTTTTACTTTGCGATCGGGGGATACTATTAAAGTTAAGATTCCCAGGCGACTGAGCGAAAACTTCAAGTTGACAGTTAAAGGCGTCGGTCTTGCAGGAAACGACGTAACTCTAATCTTTCATACTCTTTACGATACCAATGGAACAACTGCTGACAGTATTAACGAGGAAATAAATCAAGCTAACTTCATCAAAAAGGAACTGACGACAGACCGTTGCCATACTATTTACGAATCTCTGGAAAATGGTAAGTTTGTTCGAGATTTAGTGGCATTAGATTTGCTGGATTATGTAATAGAATCTTCCAAACTAGATGAAGACATTAGCCAACGGTATTCGATCGCCAGTAACAATTCTCGTTTGAAAGGAATAGAAGAGGCGATCGCAGATACCTTGGCAAAATCTAAGTTACGCAAAAAGAGGAAAAAGTCTATCAAAGCAACTTTCCAATACGTTCGCGCTGGCGAACCAGTTCCAGATTTTGCAGCATTAACAGATTTGAATGCTATTGTTGCGGGTTCTAATCTTCCAGAACAACTCAAACAACTTTACTTAACGGCAAGCGCTAAATCTAAGGCAGTTACCGTGGACGTTATTATCATTCAGTTGATTAAGCAAAAAGTGAGCGGTCAAAAAGAAGATGACTATTTATCCGTTTGGGAGAAAGTTCGCAATGGCGAGAAAATTTCTGACGGAGAGGAAAAAACCTTAGAATCCCTAGATGGATTTATAGAAGCTTCTGACATTTCAGAAGCCAGCAAAACGCTTTATTTATTAGCCCGGGTTTTAGGCGAAAAAAGCGACTCGCAAAAAGACCCTCTTCAGGAAGCGATCGATAGCAGCAACAAACTCACGGACAAGGAAAAGTACATCTACCATCTGGCTTACAGTCTAGCTGTTAACGGCAAGTCAAACGAACAAACTGAGACGGAAGTTGTTCAGTATGCAGTAGCTACATTCCACAGAGGTTTGAGCGAAGCACAGGAAAAAGCACAGGAAAAAGAATTTGCTGAATATGCAAAACTTATAGCAGCTAGATTGATGGAATGGCTCATCGCAAAAGCTGACACTCCTCCCAGGTATCGTTCGGCCGCTCTTGCACTTGTCGGGCTAGTTGTTGAAGAGACAGGATCGGATGTAGCATCGGCAGCCGCCGCATTAGTGCCAACAACAACAAGCGTTCTCAGCGTATTGGTAGCAAAAGCGGAAACTGGTGTTGCAATCAGTAGTTTAAGTGGCAGTGCTGCTACCACTGCCACTTTAGCTACTTTAGGAGGTGGCTCTGTTGCTGCCGGAGGTTTGGGAATGTTAGGTGGCTTGGTAGTAGTAACTGGTGGTGCTGCCTTGATTGGTGCTGCCGGACTGCTGTCGGTGGCTCTACTAACCCGAATGGATGGAGAAGACTATGTGAATTTGGGGATTGCAGGAACAGTAGGAGTTTTAACCAGTGCAACTGTAGCCATTGCTGTTTGGACTGGTGCTGGTGCTTTGGGTGTCGCAGGTTCTCTATCGGGAGCAGCAGCGATTACTACTACCATCTCAGCTCTGGGTGGATTAAGCGTTATGACTGGCGGTGTGGCTTTGATTGCCCTTGGTACTGGCTTTGCTGTTTGGTCGGTTCTCAAAGGCAAAAAGTCAAAGGGCGATATCTTGAAGGAGTTAGAATCTT
>JBFRWK010000253.1:0-3372 GCA_051439545.1 Xenococcaceae cyanobacterium
CTGCCAGAAAGTCTTTGAGGAAGCGAATATCTTGAGCTTCTCGAACAAAACTCAAGGATACCCAGTCTATGCCCTGAGATAAGCCAAACTCTAAATCTTTTTGGTCTTTTTCAGTCATTGAAGGCAATCTTAAGTTCAAACTGGGAAGATTTACTCCTTTCCGACTTTTGAGAACACCTCCTTCAACTACAGTACAGGTAACAGCTTTATCCTTAACTGCTTCTACTTTTAACTCTAATAATCCGTCATCAAGAAGTACTTGAGTTCCTGGTTGTGCTTCTTCTGCTAAGTAAGGATAATCAATAGAGACAGTATTAGGTTGACCTTTAAATTCTGCTAGGGGAACTAAAGTTAGTGACGCGCCTTTAGCTAAAGTTATCTCCCCTTCTGGCAATTTACCAACGCGAATTTTTGGGCCTTGTAAGTCTTGAAGTAGAGTAATAGGGGTATCTAACTCTTGTGATACGGAACGTAGCAGCGAAACCATGCGAGCGTGATCTTTATAGCTACCGTGGGAGAAGTTTAATCTGGCGACATTCATCCCTGCTTGCACCATTGGTTTGAGCATTTCGGGAGTGCTACTAGCAGGGCCAATGGTAGCCACAATTTTTGTACGGTGGGTTAAAGGCCTCATTGTTTGTGGGTGTATTTATTTCGAAAAACCTGATCTTTCAATTATGAAGGTTATCTTACAGGATAAAGATTGAGAAAAAGTTAAGGTTCACCGCGAAAGAATTCGGGATTAACTATGAAGTAGAACAACCAACAGACTCTATTAATTTGCCAATGTCCATTTAAGTAGGTGGGTGTAATTAATTATAAAATGAGGGAAGGCAGAGGGAGTAGAGGGGCAGAGGAAGCAGGGGAGAAATAAAACGTTATCTATCTTATATTTAATTGCGTTCAGCTACTTAAATCAGTTATCAGCTATCAGTTATCAAATGAAGAGTTTTTTGACTTCCAGCATTGCTATCTCCCAAAGTAATCCACTGTTGGATTTACTTCACCTATTATGGTCAGAATTTCAAACTGCTACTGACAATAGTTTGTTAGTAGATGTGCTAGTTATGTTTACTACTGCTATTATCATTGTCCCCATCTTCAGATGACTGTGGTACAGAACCAGATGAACCTGATGTAATCATGGCTTGTTGTGGCGATATTCCCACTATGGAATCTTTAGCAGCAACTGCCATTTTAAGAGAAGAATTTCCCCAACTCAAAGTCCGCTTTATTAATGTCGTAGATCTTTTCACCATACAGTCAGAAAGCGAACATCCTCACGGACTTTCAGAAAGAGATTTCAATACTCTTTTTACCGAAGATAAGCCGATCATCTTTAACTTCCACGGTTATCCCTGGCTAATTCACAAACTTGCTTATCGCCGTAGTAACCAAGACAGAATTCACGTGCGGGGTTACAAAGAAGAAGGTAATATCAACACTCCTCTTGAATTAGCTATTCTCAATCAGATCGATCGCTTTAATTTGGTAATTGATGCGATCGATCGAGTACCTAAGCTTGGTTCTAGGGCTGCTTATGTTAAAGAGCGGATGAAAAATGAGATTATCAGTAATCTCCAATATGCTCACGAACAAGGCATCGATAAGCCAGAAATAGTTAACTGGAAATGGCCTTACTAATCATAATGAGCTAGGCGATCTCGAAGAGATCGCTTAACCAACTTAAAAAAACTTTACTTGATTCCTCTTGTGTTACGAAGATGGCTAGTAAGTAACAATGATCGCCGAATTATTCCTACTTGCTAAGATGCCCAAAATAGATTTAATCACAGCTAAATATTTTTGAGATAATCATCATGGAAACTGAAACTACAACTACTCAAACATCTGAGAGCGCTCCTGTTTCCGAAGCAACTAAAGCTTTAGTCGAACAAAAACTACCAGAAGAATCAGACGAAATCAAACAAAAAATGGGCGAACTGGTAGAACTAATTAAAAAGCAGGCTGAGTCGGAATTAAAATCAGCCGAAGAAATGACCCGCGAAGCATATCTTAATGCGATCGCTAATGCTAAAGCAACTATAAAAAAAACTGAAACTTTCTTTGCCGAACAAGAACAGACTCTCCAGCAAAAGATTCAGGAATTAGATACTCAAGCCGATCAAGAATGGGATTCTTTTGTGGCTGATGTAAAAAATATGGGAGATCGCATAGATAGAGCAATTAATGCAGCTTGGAAAGTTCTAACCGAAGACAAATCTTAATTGATTTCGGATATGGGTTATTCTAATCCCACGCTCGATTTGATGCTTTCAATAGCAACAAAAGAAGCATTGACAACTGCTAAAGTCTGAAAGGTAAACATTACGAATACTTGCAAATACCAATAACCGATAACCAAAATGAGTGATTTAATTGCTATTGCTTACGACGATGAGTTCAAGGCAGAAGAAGTCCGTCTGACTTTAGCCAAATTACAGAAAGAGCATCTAATTGAAATGGAAGATGCAGCTGTTGTAGTTAAAGACAAAAATGGGAAAGTTAAGCTCAAACAAGCCATAGATTTGACCACAGCAGGAGCTATGAGTGGGGGATTTTGGGGCTTACTAATTGGAACTTTATTTTTAGTGCCTCTATTCGGTGCTGCTGTTGGGGCCACTACTGGAGCTATCAGTGGCGCACTGAGTGATATTGGAGTGGATGATGAGTTCATGAGAGAACTAGGGGAAAGTCTGCAATCAGAAACTTCCGCTCTGTTTGTTTTAGTTAGTAAAGTTACCCCAGATAAAGTACTAGAAGAAATTGCTCCCTATGGTGGTAAAGTCTTGCGGACTTCTCTAACTAAAGATAAAGAAGCAGAACTACAAGAAGTTCTCTCCCGTAGAGGGATTGAGCTAGAAAATACCCCAGAGATGCTGAAGGGGGTACAACCGGGCTAGACTATACTCTGTATGCGTTTCATAGCTATCAAACCTTTTTGATAAAATGGCAGCTTATTGAGAGCAGTTAGCATTAATTTTTCGACCCACTCCAAACATATATCCATAGATAATACCCATGTCGTACCGTATAATCCTGTCCGATTCGGGCGGTCAACACATCACGGGGATACCCCAGAATTACGCCCTCAAAAAGTAACTATGTCTGGGGCGATTTTTACCTTCGCCGTTCACCTGAATTCAATTCAGGTGCTTTCGGCGAAGTGCATTCCGCACTTCAAGTTTGAGACGATTAATATACTCAGTATGTCCAGTCTTTCTAATTTTTAATCCGACTAAACAACTAGTGCAGCTTGGCTAAAGTAATCCACCAGAAAAAAAGGGGCAAAATCGAGTAAGGTAGAAGAGGTTTTAAAATGTAGTCAAGTCAAGTCAAAAAGAAATTGAGAGCCAAAAATCAAGCTCAAGG
>JBFRWK010000254.1:0-16591 GCA_051439545.1 Xenococcaceae cyanobacterium
CATAAAAACCTGGAAAAAGTTACTTTAGGGCATATAATATCCTTCTATTGTCTACAGGGCAAACTATTAATAGGATAATGGCGATCGCCTTTCTCTATTTTTGAATAATTGCTTTTTAATATTTTCTATGAAAACTAAACAACTTTTTCCAGTGCCTGTTCCACAAAGGTATTTAGACTAACATTTTGCTTAGTAGCCAACAAAGAAATTTTTTGGTGTAACTCAGGAAGAGGATAAAGCGAGCTATTTTTCTTGAGAATGTAACACTTTGAATGTATTCTGTAAGCTGGTTATGATAATTAAATTGAAAAAATAAAAAGAAATTGGGGTATAAAATGATTAATTCCCAGAAAATTGCCGATTTTGAAACTAGAAAACGAAGTGTTGCTAAGTTGAGGGAAAATAATCGACAGCTAGAACTTTTTGCCCTAACACTTGATGAGTTAATCGCTATGGCAGAAGCAGAGCTTCGTAGTCAACGCAGAGAGCGTCTTCAAAAGAATAACAAAAATCAATAACTTTTTTCTTTGTGCCATAATGCCAAGTTCAAGACATTTAGCTACATAAGCTTCATCTTCCGAGGAATATTTAACAAGATAAGAATAAAATTTTATATATTCTTCGATATCCATTTTAGATCGTTATTAGGTATTTGATTGATACTGAATCCGATTACCAAAATATACTTATACTGACAGGTTGAAGCCTGGTGCTAGACAAGCAAAGTCTGCCAACAGAAGCAACCTCAGCAAATCAGTGGCTTTCTAACCTACAAGACATTTTTTGTTCGATCGATTAGCAATAGCTCGATCGTAATTTATTAGTTTTTAGCTTGGATAAACTCATACTACCGATTAAATACTTTTAGGCTATTTACCTAGTGAGATTTATATGAGAAAGCTATTAGTTATATGATTAGAACATCGATTTTCAGAGCAAATATCTCCAATACCAGTAAAAAGGTAGTTGCTCAAACCCATCGATACTACAAGCTAACGGCTAATTTCTTGGTGCATAAAAAGTTGCACGGCTACCCAATAAACAGATGAAATGTCTAAATCCCAATTTTTAATGTCTCGAATCACAGGAGAACAAGACATAGCATGAGCAGTAAATTTTACACATTTTATGACTTTAGTTATAACCATGGTTCTCCACCATTTAAACCTTTAGCCGACAATCGTCTTAAAAAAAGTATAGTTGCATTATCTAAATTACATCCAGAATGGCAAGAATCCGATTATGTCCGCCATTTTCGCTTAATTTTTCTTAATAGTTCGGCATCCGAACAAGCTAAGCGTTTGGCTCATTTTCATTTAGTAGCACATATAGATTTCAGTCGATGTTATTTAATTTGGGAAAATTTCCATCATTTTCCTTTTTATGCTGCCAAGTCAGAAGAATTTCATGCTCTAACCAATGAGATTTTATGGCAACGAAATAAGTTTACAGAATATCTTAAAAAATATAATCCTCAAAATGAGAATAAAGCATCAGTTAAAACATACATTTTAAGTATATTAAAAAACGCAATCAAAGCCAGTATAAATTTAAAATCGGATTGGTATCTGTTGTGTAATGTAGAGACAAATAGTCTAAGAAAAATTAATAACTTTGGACAAAAATTGAGAAAAGCCTTGGAAAAATATGGCGTACAAGAACCCAATATATCTCAATATATTTTTGCTTGGCAATATTTTGTCCCAGTTTATAGAAACAATCTGATTAACAATTCTCAAAGCAAATATAAACAACGATGGTCTAAACCAAATAAATTAGAATTTGAAGAAGCTGCCAAGTATTACAATACCCAAAGATTTCAGCCTGACGCACCTCTTCAAGTAGCTTCTGGAAAAGAAGTAACAGGAGAAACCCTCGAAAAATGGATGAAAATTTGTATTAAAGCTTTACGACAAGCTGAATCAATAATTGAAGTTTCTCGCGATGCAGATATTTATACCAAACAAATAGAAAAAAGTGAGAGTTTGTTAGTAGCAGATGAGCTTAGTGATGACTCAATTTCGGTAGAACAAAGAGAATTAACTTTAAGGCAAAAACTAGAACAAATAGAAGCAAATTTAAACACAATTAATAGGATAATCCCCGATGAATCCCGTCGGGCAATTATGCTACTTTGTTATCCTCATCGATTAGCTATATTAAATCAAGAACAGCTAGCTAGTTTATTAGGAGTAAATCAAGGTACTATTTCTCGTTTTATATCTAAGTGTATTGAAAAGCCTTTAGTCAATACATTGAAAGATTTACTAGAGAGAGAATTAAATATTGAACTGTATTTAAATACTTTTTTATCAGAAAGATTTACCAATCCTTGCCAATCGAAAATCCTCGATATATTATTAATCGAATCTATTAATAACTTAAAGGAAGAGCAACAATATATTCTCAAAGTACATTATGGTCAGAAACTAGAATTAGACAAAATAAACTTACCAAATGATTCTTTCAGGAAAATCCAACTAGAAGACATCGATTTGATAAAAATAAAACTAAAAGAACTATTGAAGAAAAAATTAGATGCATGGCAAAATAAATATGTCAAGCTTTGGCTGAAGCAGTATTATCAAAATATGATGCAATCCGTTCTTCTTGAAGGTTTAAAGCAGTTAGACTTCATAAATAGAGAGATTATTAAAAAAAGATATTGTCAAAAAATGGAGGAAATTGAAATTAGTAAAATTTATCCTCAAAGTAATATAGAGCAAATTATAGAAGAAACAAAGCAGCAATTACAGAATTATCTAATCCAATGGAATAAAAATAATTTATCTGTAATTTTAAATTCTTCAAATGCACAAATTAAGGAAGTTATTGATGAGTGGCTAACCTCATTAATCTATGTAGAAATATAGTTTTAATTAAAGAGAAAAAATATGTTAAGTCTACACCAATTGTCAATTAGTTATCCCAACCAATTATGGTTAAAAATCCCAGAAGAAATCCAAGAAAAATCGTGGCAGAAAGCGCAATTGTATTCTAATCCAACCAGCCGTTGTCAAGCTTATCTCAATGAAGTTTGTTGGCAGACTTTTATTCCTTGGTTAAAAGCTTGGTTAGAAGAAGATAGTCAAGACAATATCTCCATTAATAAGCAATATCTTCCTAATCTATGGGAATTTGTTAACGGTAGTCTCATTAACTTAGGCAACAGCAAAATAGCCATAATTCCCAGTGAAACAATCGATCCAGAAGAATTTGACATACCTCAAGAGTGGGTAGATATACCTCAATGGCAAGCAGATTATTATTTGGCGATCGAAGTAAATATAGACTTTGCGGAGGAAGCTTGGTTAAGATGCAGGGGATATATTAGTAGGCAAGAACTTAAAGATAGAGGAGAATATAATTCAAGCGATCGCTCGTACCACATCTCCCTAGAATATTTAGAAGAAGATATCGCAGAGATATTATCCCTCTCACCAGTTACTCAAACCCAACCAGAATTAGTAACTCCAACAGAATTATCCGCAGACAAGGCTAATTCTTTACTAGAAAAATTAAGTAGTCCATCAGTATATTATCCTCGTCTGGCAATTCCTTTTGCACAATGGATGATAGCGATAACTAATTCTCAATGGAGAGAAAAACTATATCAGCAACGGACTCGATCGAATAAAGTTTCTTCCTTTAGTTCCCAAGCAGTAAATTTAAAACAATGGTTAAATAAATTAGCAGATACCGTTGAAGAAGGTTGGCATACTTTAGAAACTCTCTTGACACCCATCGAACCCATTGCCGTACGTGGTGGAGATCGAGATACACCAGAAACCATTACCAAAGATGCTATTCCTCCTCTAATTGAGATGCTGCAACCTAGTAATCCAGAAAAAGAACGCATTCAAGCTGCTGGAGTACTCGGAAAAATAGGTATGGGATATCCAGAAGTTATCGAAGCTTTAATAGAATTGTTAGATACTGCTAGAGAAGAAGAAACTCGTTGGGAAGCTGCTTTAAGCTTAGGCAAAATCGATCCAGGTAATCCTCGTGGAGGTGTAGAAAAAGGCAAACTAATCGACTTAGGTATACAACTAGACGGTCAAAAATTAGTTTTGATTGTAGCAATTATGGCTCAAACTCAGAATAGAGTAGGGGTATGGGTACAACTCAAATCAGCCAATCAGTTATTAAAACTGCCTCCTTATCTCAAACTTAAAGTACTTTCTCAAGGAAAAACTTATTTAGAGGCAGAAGCTAGAAGCGATCTTGAAGGTAAAGGAAAAGATAAATGTTTGCAATTGCGCTTTACTCCCCCATCGGGAACGAATTTTCAAGTACGAGTAACTCTCGATCGCGCCAGCTTTACTGAAAATTTTGACACATAATTCCAATTATTTATTGTTATCAATAGGTCAATGTAGGCAAATCTACAGAACACTATCAAAAATCAAACTTATGTTGAATCTATAGTATGTAAAAGTCAAAAAAATCTAGCTAATTATATATGAGCAGAGTAGCAATTCTCAACATCGGACATGGTGACTTTCAGCAAGGATTTGAAGTGTCTTTAGAAATTAAAGACGATCGAGGAAAATCTGTGGTAGCCATTGAGGGAAAACTACCTGCAAATACAGATATTGAAAATTTATATAGATCTTGGCAAGAATCTTTTTATGGAGTGACGAGAATATATCGAAACAGGGAAGGCTGGGATATTGATGAAAGTATTCCTACTAATATTGCTACTAGTAATTTAGTACTGGAATGTTCGGAAAAAGTCCGACGTTTAGAAGCAAATATGCAATCCTGGTTACAACCTTTAGTAGATATTAATTGGCAAAATATCCGTGAAAGGTTAGCCGAAGAATTAGCACGTCATTCTTCAGAAATCGGGTTAATTATCAAAGCGAGAAAAGAAATACTCTGGAAACTCCCCTGGCACGTATGGGATTTATTATCAAAGTATCCCGATGTCGGTATTGGTTATAGTACTATTGAATATGCTCGTCCTCCTTGTTTAAAACCAAAAACTCATAATAAAGTTGGTATTTTAGCTGTATTTGGCGATAGTCAGAATATCGATCTAACCGAAGATCGACAAGCACTGAACAATTTAAATAATACAGAATCAGTCTTTTTAGATGAGCCTAATTCTAGAGAACTAATTAAAAAGTTGCGAGACGATCGCGGTTGGGATATATTCTTTTTTGCAGGTCATAGTCAATCAGAAACTAATACTGGTCGCATATATCTTAACGATCGAGAAAGTTTAACGATCGAACAATTTAAAAACTCTCTGACAGAAGCAATTAGTAAAGGCTTAAAAATAGCAATTTTCAACTCCTGTGATGGTTTAGCCTTAGCTCAAAAATTAGCCGATCTCCATATTCCTATAGTTATTGTCATGCAGGAAATCGTACCAGATCGAATTGCTCAATCTTTTTTAACAGAATTTTTAACCGAATATCATTCAGGACAACCCCTGTATACTGCCGTACGTCGGGCGCAAACCAGACTGGAAGAATTTACCGATTTTCCTGGTGCAACTTGGCTACCATTAATTTTCCAAAATCCCACGACAGTACCACCCCAATGGGATGATTTGTTGAATGGCAATCCCGATACACTCTCTTTATGTCAGCTTTTGCCCCTAGTGCCAATTAGTTTCATCATCTCTGCTATGGTTTTGGGAGTACGTTGGTTAGGCATATTGCAACCATTAGAATTATATGCTTACGATCGCTTGATGCAACTACAACCAGTTGAGGAAAAACCCGATCCTCGGATCCTGATTGTCACCGTCGATGAAGAAGATATTCAATACCAAGATAGTCAAGCTATGGTTAGAAATGGTTCTTTGTCCGATCTAGCCCTCGATCGAGCCTTAGATAAGTTAGAAACATTAAATCCTACTACAATTGCTTTGGATATTTATCGTCCTACGGGTTTCCACCCAGCAATTTCTCATCGTTTACAACAGGACGATCGCTTTTTTGCTATATGTAAAATTCAAGAGTTTGAGGATAATAAATCTATTGGTGGTGTCGCTCCCCCTCCAGAAATAGACGAAATAGACGAGCAACGCCTAGTTTTTAGTGATGTTCCCGTCGATAAGTATGGCATTGTCCGCCGTCAATTTTTAGATATGACTTCTTCAAATCTGTCCGATCCTTGTGATACTCGGTATTCTTTGAGTTTTTTAGTGGCACAACATTATCTGTTTTTCCAACACTCTCTTAAAGCCGATCGTACTGATAAACAAGAGTGGCAACTGGGTAATGTAGTTTTCAAGAAACTGAGCAATCATAGTAGTGGATATCATCAATTAGACGATGCTGGTTATCAAATTTTACTCAATTATCGAAGAAATAATTCTTCACAACCAATTGCTTATAGTATTTCCCTCAAAGAATTATTAGAACAAGGAATTTCTGAAAGCATCAAAGAAAGAATCAAAAAACCAATTATTTTAATTGGGACTATCGATCCAAGTTATAAAGACCATCATCTCACTCCTTATGGGAAAGAAATTTCAGGGGTTTTTTTACAAGCACAGATGATTAGTCAAATTCTTAGCGCAGTTTTAGATAATCGTCCTCTAATCTGGTATTGGCATAGTCGAATAGAAGCAATTTGGATTTGGTTTTGGTCAATTATAGGAGGAGTATTATCTATTACTATTTGGCAACGATGGCGTTTACTAATTAATGTATTTAGTAGTATATTTATAATAGTCGCTATTTGTTTTTTTATGTTTACTTATGGTGGTTGGATTCCTTTAATACCTCCAGTCTTGGCATTATTAATTACTACATTTTTAGTATTAAAAAAAATAGATTTTGTTAATAAAAAAGATTGATAAATACTTCAACTAAAAGATGAGAAAATGATTTCAATCAAATTTTTCAAAAAAGGATTAATTAGTTTATCTATAGCTTTTGCTTTAATTACTTTTCTCAGTAAGTATTCCCAAATTGCAGCACAAACTCAAGATTTACACCAGCAGATAGGAACAGTATTATTTAATCCTCCCGTCCCAGAAGATAACGGCGCGCCATCAGGTAGTAGAGAAGGTGCGGGAAGTCATAGTTTATGTAAAATTACCAATCCAGAAACAGGTATTACCCCTCTAATTGCCATAATGCCCGAAGTCTCTACTAAAAATCAAACAAAAAACAAAGTTTATGTCCAAGGAGAAACAACTTCTGGTAATCCTACTCTTTGGTTTTATGTGGCTTATCCAGTAAATAGCCAAGTTGAATTTATTCTACAAGATGAAGCAGAAAATGAAATTTATCAATCTACTTTTTCTTTAGATAAAACTCAAGGAATCGTTGGTTTGACTCTTCCTGAAGATAAAATTGAGTTAGAAAAAAATAATAGTTATCATTGGTATTTATACATTATGTGCGATCCAGAAAGTTCTCCTGATGACTTTGTAGAGGGTTGGATAAAAAGAGTAGAATTAAACTCGGATGTTAACAATAAATTAGAACTAGCCGAACCAATAGAACGCATCTCAATCTATGCAGAAAATGGACTGTGGTTAGATACTTTAACTAGTATTGAAAATTTGCGCCAAGTAGAACCAAATAATCGGGTAGTTAGTAATATTTGGACTGATTTATTACAACAAGTTAATTTAGATAAAATTAGTCAAAAACCAATTATTAAAAAATACATTCTTGAGCCATAATTTCTCGTCCTATTATCAAAAAGCTATAAGCTGTAAGCTTTAAGTTTTTAGCTTTAAATTGAACTACTAAAAGCACAATTGAGTGCAAGACTCCACCGCCTTGCGGTGTCAAGATTGGGTAGAGTTTAAAACTCTAAGTTAATTGAAGCTAAGAGCTAATAGCTAAAGCGAAGCTCTTTATCTTTAGTTTTCAGACCGAAGGAGTGGGTGGTACTCGCGTATTCTTTCGGCAAAGACTAATAACTAATAGTGTTTTATTTGGTTCTTTCGTAGATATTTTTAACTTAAGTCAGAATAACCGATAAGAGCCGATAGTATCCGACCATAAGAGTATTTTTGTAATTATATTTAAGTACTATGTACTACTAAACTGGATGATTTTACCTGGGGAGTAATCTTTGTTTTTCCAGGGGAAAACCAAGCGAAAAATACTGCAAAAATACATAATCTTTATTATCTAGATACAAAATGGAAACAAAAATTCATGAACTTCTATTAAGATCGAACTGAATCTTTTAAAACTTAAATCAATCAACGTTTTCATGAGTTCATCTTCGTTCGGAACAGTATCTTTAACTCAATCTCCTGTAAATAATCGACTCGATTTGAGGCAGTATAACTTAGGTTCAGTAGAGACACCAGGCTCATTCCAAGACATACAACAAAAAGGTGACGACGAAGATGCCTGGGGAAATGGATTGACGCAAATTTTTACAAAGTAATTTCTCTGTCAAACCTAAATTTCTTAATCTTCATTAAACATCTTCAAGGCATACAAGCCTATTTAGCTTCGATCCGCTTCGTTGATTCTATGCTTGGTAGATTGATCTACGCATTAGATGCAAGCTCCTATGCCAACAATACCATTATTGTGCTGTGGTCAGATCATGGCTGGCATCTTGGTGAAAAGCTTCATTGGAGCAAGTTTACTCTTTGGGAAGAAGCAACGCGAGTACCGTTAGTGTTTGTTGTACCTAAAGGAATATCAGGAATGCCAGAAGGTAATCAATCCCTTCATGGCTGCGATCGAACAGTCAACCTCATAGATATTTATCCGACTTTAATGGATTTATGTGGGCTGAATCGACCCTCTAAGATGATAAGTAAAATAATCGGTAAGAGTTTAGTCCCACTTCTTAAAAATCCTTCTGCATCTTGGAATCGTCCAGCAATAACTACCTGGGGTGGCTTTGCTAATGACTGGATTGATGAAAACCATAGCGTGCATCATAGCGTCCGTTCTGAAAGGTTTCGCTACATTCGCTATGCAGACGGCTCTGAGGAACTTTACGATCATCAATTCGATCCAATGGAGTGGACTAATGTAGCTGCAAAACCGAAATACGCAGACCAAAAGGACTCCTTAGCAAGATGGTTGCCTAAGAGAATGTAAGAAAAGCTGATGGGGGTACAGTCACCAGAATCTATATAGGTTAGTTTAACCTAACCTATATTCGTCTCTAATTATCGTTTCCAGCCATGTCCCCGCCAAAGAGGAAAACCTTCTTCATCTCTAAGTAAGAGTATTTCATTACCTTTTTTAATTTTACGGGCGACGATCGCTTCTTCTCCGTCAAGATTAATTCTCGAACCTGTAATAGCAATTTCGTCTTCTGGGGCGATATCAAAATTTTGTTCTTCTAGATACCATGATGGTGCTAAATGTACTTCTACTGTTTCTGTACCCGTACTCACTAGAAGATGTATTCCTTCAGACACGCCTCTACGAGAAGTATATCTATCTACACTAATTACTTGTCCATTCAGAGTTTCGCTCTTGCCGAGCGCATAGCTATTGCGAAGATAGCGAGTTCTTCTCCAGCCAGGCTGGTTGTCCTGACAACAATAGATATATTCAGAGTTGTCTATAGGTTCTTCCGCAGCAAGAGGGCTAGCGATCATTACAACTAGGATTGCACTAGCGATAGTTGCAACTAAAACTTGTCCTGCTACTTTGATTTTCATTGTTTTGCTCCCTCCCCTCGCAGATTGACAAAACTATCGGGAAAGTTTATTTAGTTTCAGTCTAGACAAATAACTTGAAGATATTGTGAGGATAACAAAGTATTTTTTGATACAGATTTTATGGTAAACTTATGGTATAGGCAAGAGGAGGATAAGAGAATGTCTATTCAAACTTTAAGTCGTTCGTTATTCATCAAGCATCACAAATTAGTTATGAATCGTGAAAGATCGATGTTAACTCGTGTTGCTTCTGAAATTGGCGTAGATGTCGATCCCAAGTTTCACTGCCATATTCAAGGCAAAACTGCTAATGATTTCGCTCCTGTCTACGATCGCTCTAATGCAGCTATGAGCTAGATAAATAAGTTTATTAGGAGGTGAGTTTGATGACAACTATTGAAGCCAGTTGCCAAAAAAAGATCGGCAAAACATCCGAAAAGGAAAAATCGAGCTAGAAATCATCAATGCCTAGTAATATCGGAAATATCTGGTAATAATAACCAAAAAACTCACGAAGTATTGAGTGATTGGGCAGGTGCTTCTTAAAAGTAGCTCTAGGTAATTATCTGTAAGCTGGAAGAGAAAAATTGCATTTTCTCGATAGGTAACTAAAAAGTTTTAAGCTCGTAGCTAATAGCTGAGAGCTTGCTTGTAACCAGATTTCTACTTTTTCTTTACGGAATTAAATCTAGCCTATAGCTGGAGTGGTATTAAATGCAAGAAGATCGAAGAGAGGAGCTATTTTGATAGCAACATAAATTTTTCTGGTGAGTGAGGAGAAACTAAGATGAATAAAGAGGTTATATCAAGTTCGGTTGAACACTTATATTAAAGATGAGGTCAGGTAATAGGTAAGAGGTAATAGGTAATAAAATCTTTTCTTTTATTGCAACAAGCCTTTTTTTTCAACTAATTATCCGTACTTGATATTATTCTTCGCTACGTTAAACTCTATCAAAACATTTTAGGTAAACATGAAATTATTCTTTCCGAGCAAGATTTAAACAATATTTATCAACTCATCTTGTTAGTTTTTAAACTAGATAATTGGTACGATCTTGCCGAAGAGTATCCTCCAAACCAGCATAAATTAGCTTCTAATTGGGAAAATTATTGGCAAGCGATCGCCTCTTCCGAGTCAGTAATCGATTGGGCTTTCAAGGTTTATGTAATCGATCGTAATTCCTGTCAATAAATGCCCGTTTTTAAATTATCAAACAGCAAAAGCAGAGTAAAAAATATGCTATAAATTTCCCGATTATAAAATAACAAATTCAATCCCTTTAGTTTGTAAATTCTGCTACAAATCTGCCATAATAAAATTAAAGCCTCTCTATCAAAAAAAGGAGGTAGATATGAAAAATAATAAGTTACAAACAATAAAAGCAAGGCAACTTATAAAACAACGCCCGCCCAAGCTTATTTATAACCCTGCAAAACAATTCAAACATCGCGATCGCGGTATTCACTTGGGAAGAATCAAATAGTAAATCCCTCGAATTTGATTTCCTCACAAGTTCCTCAAATTAATTTTTTACAAGAGAATTATCAACCTCAAACTGATAGGTGCGAGGAAGTAGAAGTTAAGCGAGGAACTAAAATTTATGGTAGCAATCGCAGATCGCCAACAAAAACTCCTGCTCGATCGTGAAAACGCTTTTATCCTCTGGTTTGAAGAGGTAGGTATGCAAGATGTTTCTCTAGTAGGCGGTAAGAATGCCTCTCTAGGGGAGATGATCCAAAGGTTAACACCAAAAGGAATTAATGTACCAGGAGGGTTTGCTACTACTGCTCATGCTTATCGATACTTTATCCAACAGGCTGGATTAGAAGTTAAGTTGCGGGAATTGTTTGCCGATCTTGATGTAGAAGATGTGAACAACCTGCGATCGCGTGGTAAACAAGCTAGAGCTTTAATTCTGAATACTCCTTTTCCTGAAGAGCTACAAAAATCTATTACTGAAGCTTATAGTCAATTATGCCAACGTTATAGTATTGATTGGGAATCTTGTGAAGGCTTAGAGGGAAAAGAAAAAGAACAGTGTCAAAAGTATATTTATAACATTGATGTAGCAGTTCGTTCTTCCGCTACCGCCGAAGACTTACCAGATGCGAGTTTTGCAGGGCAACAAGAAACTTATCTTAATGTTCACGGGGTTTCTAGCGTTCTTGAAGCCTGTCATAAATGCTTTGCCTCTTTATTCACCGATCGCGCTATTTCCTATCGTACGATCAAAGGCTTCGATCACTTTAATATAGCCCTTTCCGTAGGCGTACAAAAAATGGTACGTTCAGATTTAGCTACTTCGGGGGTAATGTTCTCGATCGATACAGAAACGGGTTTTAAAGATGCAGCTTTGATTACTGCTGCCTATGGTTTAGGGGAAAATGTGGTTCAGGGTGCAGTTAATCCCGATGAATACATTGTTTTCAAACCTACCTTAAAAGAAGGTTATCGTCCCATTTTAGATAAACGCCTGGGTAGTAAAGAAATCAAAATGGTATATGACTTAGGCGGTAGTAAGTTAACCAAAAACGTACCTACATCACCTTCTCAAAGAATTCAATATGCCATTGAAGATGAGGAAATTTTGACCTTAGCAGCTTGGGCTTGTCAAATCGAAGAGCATTACTCGGAAGTGCGCGGTGTTTACACCCCGATGGATATTGAATGGGCAAAAGATGGGATAACAGGAGATTTATTTATCGTTCAAGCTCGTCCCGAAACCGTACAATCTCAAAAAGTTAATAATATCTTGCAAACCTACAAATTAGAAGGCAAAGGCGAGATTTTAACAACTGGTAGGGCAGTCGGAGAAAAAATAGGTGCGGGCAAGGCTAGAGTTATTTTAGATGTAAGCCAGATCGCTCGATTCCAACCTGGATCGGTATTGGTTACTAATAAAACCGATCCCGACTGGGAACCAATTATGAAAAAAGCCAGCGCAATTGTTACCAACCAGGGGGGTAGAACCTGTCATGCAGCAATTATTGCTCGGGAAATGGGCATACCTGCTATCGTCGGTTGTAATGATGCTACTAAAAATATCCTTAATGGACAAGAGATCACCATATCTTGTGCTGAAGGGGAAGAAGGTAAAGTTTATGCTGGTTTAATTCCCTTTACCATTGACGAAATTGAATTAGATAATTTACCCCAAACTAAAACCAAAATATTGATGAATGTGGGTAATCCCGAAGAAGCATTCGGATTATCGGCTTTACCCTGTGATGGTGTGGGTTTAGCGAGATTAGAGTTTATTATTGCCAATCAGATTAAAGTTCATCCTCTGGCTTTAATCGAGTTTGACAAATTAGAAAATCGCACCGAAAAACTGGAGATCGCTCGTCTGACAGTTCATTATCCAGAAAAATCCGATTTCTTTGTAGATAAGTTAGCTAGAGGCATCGCAACCATTGCAGCAGCATTCTATCCCAAACCCGTTATCGTGCGGATGTCGGACTTTAAGAGTAACGAATATGCCAATTTAATCGGCGGACAACAGTTTGAACCTACCGAAGAAAACCCGATGATCGGCTGGCGCGGTGCGAGTCGCTATTACGATCCCAAATATCGTGCAGCTTTTGCCCTAGAATGTCAGGCGTTTAAACGGGTTAGGGACGAAATGGGTTTAACTAATGTTATCCCAATGATTCCTTTCTGTCGTACTCCCGATGAAGGCAAAAAAGTACTAGCCCAAATGGCAGAACATGGTTTAGAAAGAGGGAAAAATGGTTTGCAAGTATATGTTATGTGCGAACTTCCCAGTAATGTCATGTTGGCAGAAGAATTCAGTCAAGTATTCGATGGCTTTTCTATCGGTTCTAACGATCTAACTCAATTAACCTTGGGACTCGATCGCGATTCTGCTCTAGTTGCCCATCTGTTTGACGAACGCAACCAAGCTGTTAAAGCCATGCTTTCTATGGCGATTTCCAAAGCCCGAGCCAATAATCGCAAAATTGGTATTTGTGGTCAAGCACCAAGCGACTATCCAGAATTTGCTGAATTTTTAGTCGATCGAGGTATAGACTCTATTAGTTTGAATCCCGATTCGGTGCTTAAAACCAGATTAAACGTAGCTAAAGTGGAATCCGCTCGATGAAAGCTCTTGTATTGGCACTTGTAGTTGTAATTGTGGTCTTAGGAGTATTGATTGTAAACAGTCTAAGACACGAGATAGCAGTACAAAAAATCTGGCAATCTCTTAAATCGAAATCGACCGATACTATTTTTACTCCAGCCACAATTGCCGATTTACCCGAACCAGTACAAAAGTATTTTCTGAATTTTATCGCCCCTGGCACGCCATTACCCCATTACGTGGAACTAGAAATGTCTGGTAATTTCCGACTCAAACCCGATGGGGAATGGATGCCCATTAAAGCATCACAAATTATCGCTACCTCTGGCGATTTTGGCTTTCCAGCCAAAATCGCCAGAGGCTTAGTAAGCTTTAGCGGTGCAGATTATTTACATAATGGCAAAGGTAGTGTCAGATTCTCCTTATGGGGTTTGATTCCCCTAGTAAATGCTAGTAATGAAAATATTACTCGCTCTAGTAGGGGGAGATTAGCAGGGGAGTCTAGCTTATGGCGGAAATTAATGCAGGCTGGTGGTTTGAGAAACAAAATTATTTTGAATTTTTTAGAATCAGAATCGAACAAGCAAAATTTACTTAACCATCTTCTAATCTCTAAACCACAAAAAAAGAGGTATCGCAAATGATAAATAAAATTTTAGTTGCAGTAGATCATTCCGACCGAGATAAATCCGTCTTTAATTCGGCTGTATCTCTAGCCAAAACGACAGGTGCAAATTTAATGCTGCTTCATGTTTTATCGGAAGATGAACCAGATTATCCTGTCTTACCAACCTATATCTATTATCCTCAGGTAGATGACCTGGAATATGAAGTATATCGGGGCAAATTAGCAGAATATGAAAAATGGGGACTGGATTTATTACAAAATCTCGCTAAAGAGGCAAGAGAACAGGGAGTTGAAACCGAATACGCTCAAGTAACTGGCAATCCCAAACACTCTATTTGTGAACTAGCCACTAGTTGGTCGGCAGACGTGATTGTAGTAGGCAGTCGAGGACTCAAAGGTCTTAAAGAAATGTTTCTCGGTAGCGTTAGTAACTATGTAACTCACCACGCACCTTGTTCGGTTTTAATCGTCCGTAGCGAGATCGAGAATGAATCGAATTTAGAACCTTTTCCTACTGAAGCAAAAACAACAACTAATCCAGGTAAGTAAAATGTTTAAAAATATTTTAGTAGCAATCGATCGCTCGGCAGCAAATAAAGAAGTATTCGACTACGCTTTAAAATTAGCTAGAGCCACCAAAGGTAAATTAATCTTACTCCATGTTTTATCGGGGGCAGAAGAAGGCAGTCCGATTATGTCCCATTATTCAACGGTTTATCCTACTATTGGCGACCACTATATGCATCTTTCGCCTCACGTCAGTCATATGGCAAACGAACTATATCACCGACAATGGCAAGCTTTTGAAACTGAAGGGATGGATATACTGCGTTCTTTTGCTAAAGAGGCGATTGCTGTGGGAGTCACCACAGAATTTACTCAAATCACAGGTTATCCTAGTTCCACTATTTGCGAATTTGCTCAATCTTGTGATGCGGGGGTCATTGTTATCGGCAGACGTGGATTGTCAGGCTTGCAAGAGATGCTTTTAGGTAGTGTTAGTAATTATGTAGTCCATCATGCTCCTTGCTCGGTATTATTGGTTCATACTTTAGAGGCACAAGAACAGAATTTTCCCTCAGAGGATAAAGAATCGATCGCTAGTTAGTCACTGAGCTATAAGCTGTAACGAAAAAGATAATACATAAATAACAATTCAAACACTTGTATTTTCTTGCATGGCTTATAGCTTAGAGCTAAAGCCGTGGACTTGGTAAAAATGTACTGACTTTCTTCTCCCTCTGCTGCTTTCAATTTTTGCAAAATTAAGAGGTAATCATGACTATTAAACTTATTCCTCATAAACCCGACAAGATTGTGGGATTGAATATCGATGGCAAAATCGAAGCACAAGATATCGATCTTGTAGTGAAATCGATCGAACAAAAGTTAAAACTCGGAGGTAAATTAAGAATTTATGCCGAGGTTAATAATTGGTCGGGAATGTCTTTAGAAGCTTTCATTAAAGACCTCAAATTTAGCTTACAACACTTACAAGATTTCGAGAAAGAAGCGATCGTTTCCGATCGACGATGGCTAGAAAGCCTAGCTGCTTTAGGTAATACCTTATTTTCTAGCATCGAGGTTAAGCATTTTACCTTTGCCGATAAAGACAAAGCATTAGAATGGATCGGTAGTTAAGGCTCGATCGAGCGAGTAAAAATTTTTAAAGGTAAGGATTTTGAGCTTGTTTGTCGATTCCCAGTGCCAGCTATACGCTTCGATCTAGGTAATACACTAAAATAATTTTAGAATCGGATTGTTTAAAAAGTCGATCGCTTTCCTAAGTTTACTAAATAGATAAGTTTCGGCGACGATGCAGCAGCTATTGCTCGCCGTCTTCCCAAAGCTACGGTAACCGCATGGGAAGCTTCTCCATTTATGATCGTAGTCGGTCGTCATTATCACAAAGATCTTGCCAATCTTCGTTGGCAACATGGTTTAGCAGAAAAAACTGAATTACCAGATAATTCAGTCGATGCAATTAATATGACTTATCTTCTCGATGAATGTCCCGATCGAATTAAGCAAACAATTTTAGCAGAATGTTGGCGAATTCTTACTCCAGGAGGTTTGCTAGTAGTAACAGATTCGCTTCCTGGCGATTTGTATTCCTACAGAGGCTTCTTTGAACCGTCGTACTGAGCTATTTGATTACCAAAACTTTCTCCTTTACTCCCAATTACCATGTATTGAGTTTTCTTTTGTCCAATTGTTACTCTAAGAGGAGCAGATTTTAGATGATTCAGTTTATTTTCT